>PMKB01000300.1 GCA_003157595.1 Solirubrobacterales bacterium | reverse complement strand
CCGTTTCGATGGTTTGCTTTGGCCACTGCGAAGCGCAAATCCTAGCAGGATCTTCACTATGACGATCTGGTTTAGGTCGTTTGCGGTAGGCTGCGCGTACCGCGTACCGTCAGCGGATCGGCAGCCTCGCTCAACGATCGACATACCCACAGGAGGACACGTTGCTCAGATCTCATCCCGCCCGTCGCCGGCTGGTCGCCGTGCTCGGGGTTCTTGCCGTCGCGATCGCGCTCCCGGCTCTGGGGGCGTCGCTCGGGCAGGCCCGTAGCGCGCATGCCGCGGCCGGCGCGACCGGCGCGACCGGGCCCACCGTCGCGACCGACGACCCGAACAACTACACCTGCGACGGCCACATCGAGAAGGGCGTCGCGGAATCGGGTGTTTCCGGGACGCAGGTCGAGTACCAGTTCTCCTGTGACGGCCCGATCACCGGCTACCAGATCGAGACCGAGCCCCACCAGGTCCAGTACTTCGACCAGTCGCCGCTCGTGGCGCTCGCCGGCGTGCCGTCGACCACCGACAGCTTCTCCTGCAGCGGCTTCATTCCGGGCGTGCAGATCAACTGCACGGGATTGGCCTCGGCTGCCTTCGAGGTGATCACCGGCCAGTTCGTGATCGCCGGCAAGAACCTCTGCACCGAGCCCCGCGTCGACCCGATCCTGACCGTCACCGACGCGACCGCGACGGCGACGATCGGCGGCACCAAGACCGCTCCGACGGCGACCGCCACGGTCACCCAGTACATCTCGGGACCCTACGACCTCGGCCGCCCGTGGGGCTGCAAGGGCGACAGTTTCGGCGCCGACACGCGGCTCGGGAACTACCCGCCGAAGATCGTGCTGACCGGTCCACCGCCGAGCAAGAAGAAGTAGTCGATCGAGTAAGTCGCGCGCGTTCTCCCGCCGTTCGGCGGGGGAACGCCGCGGCGGGGCCTAGCCTTCGACCGCGTGCGCCGCGTGGCGGCGCATCAGGATCTCCTGCGCGTTGATGATCTGCTCGGTCGCGCCGGGGTGACGGCGCACCCAGACCCCGTCGGAGCCCAGGTCCCAGGCGTTGTGGTTGTCGGCCAGGCACAACTCGACCGTTTCCATGACCTGCGCGCGCAGCGCGGGATCCTCGATCGGCACCGCCAGCTCGACACGATTGTCGAGGTTACGGGGCATCAGATCGGCGGAGGAGATGTAGACCTTCTGCGTGCCGCCGTAGGTGAACGAGTAGACGCGTGAGTGCTCGAGCAGGCGCCCGACGACCGAGACGACGCGGATGTTCTCCGAGACCCCGCTGAGCCCGGGCCGCAAGCAGCAGATGCCGCGCACGTTCAGGTCCACGCGCACGCCGGCGCCGGACGCGAGATAGAGCGCGTCGATGCAGGCACGGTCCACGAGGGCGTTGATCTTGATCGCGATCCTGGATGGAGAGTCCGGCGAGTGCGCCGCGACGGCCTGCTCGATCTCACCCAGGATTGCCTTTCGCAGGTAGCTCGGAGCCACGAGCACCTTGCGGTAGCCCGACGGGCGCCCGAAGCCGGTGAGGTAGTTGAACAGCTCGGCGACGTCTGCGCCGATGGCCTCGTCGGTCGTGAAGAGGCCGAAGTCGGTGTACAGCCGCGCGGTGGCGGAGTGGTAGTTGCCGGTGCCGATGTGCACGTAATTGCGCACGCCGTCGCCTTCGCGCCGCACGACGAGCACGCACTTCGCGTGCGTCTTCATCGCCGGATGTCCGTAGACGACGTGCACCCCGGCCTGTTCGAGCGCCTTCGCCCAGTGGATGTTGGTCAGCTCGTCAAAGCGCGCCTGCAGCTCGACGAGGCAGACCGCCTGCTTGCCGCGCTCGGCGGCGCGAATCAGCGCCGGTACCAGCGTCGAGTCGTCACTCGTGCGATACACCGTCTGCTTGATCGCCAGTACCTGCGGGTCGTTCACAGCCTGCTCGACGAATCGCTCGACCGAGCTGGAGAAGGAGTCGTAAGGGTGATGGACGAGCAGATCCCCCTTGCGCATGGCGCCCATCACGTCGGCCCGACGCTCCTCGTCGGCGACCACACGCGGGTGCGCGACCGGCGTGTAGGGCGTGTCGCGCAGCTCTCGGTAGCCGGGCAACTTGGTCAGCTCGAGCAGGGCGGTCAAGTCGAGCATGCCGTCAATCGGATAGACGTCGCGGGGCGAGACGTTGAGCGCAGTGGTCAGCTCGCCGAGCAGTCGAGCGGCGATCCGCGATCCCACCTCTACGCGCACGACCTCGCCGAGCCGTCGCCGGCGCAGTTCCTCCTCGACGGCCTGCAGCAGGTCGTCGGCCTCGTCCGAGATCGCAAGGTCGGCGTCGCGGGTCACGCGGAAGTAGTCGTAGTCGGCGATCTCCATCCCCGGGAAGAGAGCGGCGAGGTGATGAGCGATGACATCCTCCAGCAGCACGAACGTCGTACGGTCGGCGAGCGCGACGAAGCGGGGCAGGACCTCGGTGGGGACCTTCACGCGCGCGAAGGTCGTGTGACCGCTGTCGGGATCGCGGGCGATCACCCCGAGGCTCAGCGAGAGATTGGAGATGTACGGGAAGGGCTGCCCGGGACCAACTGCGAGCGGGGTGAGCGCCGGGAAGATCACGCGGCGAAAGTGGCGGGCGAGCGCTTCGCGTTCGGCCTCGCCGAGGTCGGCGACCCGCTTGACGACGATGCCATGCTCTGCCAAGCCAGGGAGCAGACGCTCGGAGACGCAGCGGGCGAGGCGCGAGCCGTGCTCGAGCACCCGCTCGTGGAGCGCCGACAGCGTCTGCGACGGCGTTCGGCCGTCGACGCTCGGGCGCTCGACGCCGGCCTCGATCTGGTCGTGCAGGCCAGCAACGCGAACCATGAAGAACTCGTCGAGGTTCGAGGTGTAGATCGAAGCGAACTTCGTGCGCTCGAGCAGCGGCACAGAGGCGTCTTCGGCGAGCTCGAGCACGCGCAGGTTGAAGTCAAGCCACGAGAGCTCGCGGTTGAAGTAGTTCGCCGGGTCCCGGCGTTTGGGCGCCGCCCGATCGCTCCCGCGCTTGGACGGGTCGGGGCCCTCTTCGGCGAGGCGTGGTGTGCCGGTCGTACTCATCGCAATATCCGATTATCGGCCCGCGGGAGCCTGCTGCGGCGAAGACAGCGTTGTTGCAAGCAGACGGTCACGCAGACCGGACGCTTCGATCGCGTTCCACAGGGTCGCAAAGCGCGCGCACTGGTCCGCCCGGCGGACCCGGAAGCGCGCCGCGAGTGCGTCGAAGCCGTCGGGCTCGCGCTCTCGGCTGGCCGCGATTCGCTCGAGCATCACGTCGCAATCGTGGACCTCGCCGAGCACGTCCTGAAGCGCGCGTGCGCGCGCCTGCGCCTCCTCGCCGACGGCGCCGAAGCAGAAGCCGACAAGTTCCAGCAGGTAGCGCAGGCGCTTGGCGGCGATTCGCATGTCGTGCATCGCGCTGACGGCGCTTTCGCCGAGCGCCTCGGGTATGAACGCGTACAGCTCGGCGGTGCGCACGGCGACAATCCGCCGCGCCGCATCCGCCAGCGCCATCGTCGACTCGAGCCCGTCCACGCGATGGGCCTTCATTTTGCGAGCCTCCCGAGCCGCCGGCGCAATCCGGTCCGCTTGGCGTGGACGAGCGCCTTGGCCAGATCGCGATTGGCTTCGTCCTGTTCGCCGCGCAGCTCGCGCACGAGCAGGGCGAGGGCACGGCGCTCGCTGCCCCTGCAGTCCGCCTGCAGCCGCTCCAGCAGCTCGAGCTGCACGTCGCGGTCGCGCCGCTCACCCAGCGCGGCGGCGAGCGCCTTGACCTCGGCGAGCACGCGTCCACGGTGCTTGCCCGTCAGACACGGACCGAACACCTCGAGCGCCGCGCGCAACCGGCGCGTCGCCACGCGCATCGCGTGAACGCCCTCGATCTCGCCAAGATCGAGCACCTCCTTGCGCCGGCAGGCAAAGACCGCCTCGGCGCGCCCGGAGATGACCGTTGCCGCCGCCTGCGCATACGGCTGCTCTGCCGTGAGCGTCATGCGCTCCAGCCCGCCGCGATCAGCATCTCCAGGATCACACCCTCGCGAAGTCCGCCGCGACCGATCAGCAGCGGGCGCTCGAGCCGGTCGGAGATCTCCTCGAGCACGAGCATGCCGCCCGGCAGCAGCCGCACCCGCTCGGCCTCCATCTCGAAGGCTCTCGCGACCTCGTCGCTGGGTGTCGTGGCGAGAATCCGCAGCCCGCGCTCGAGCGTCTCGTGGTCGAGCACACCGCCGACGAGCCGTCGCAGCGACGTCGAGGAGCCGCCCACGGCGACCGCCAGCTCGGGCGTCGGCAGCGTGAATCCCTCGAACACGCCGCCGACATGGGCGCGCACGTGCGCCAGCTGCTCGATCGTGGGCGGGTCGCCGTGGAGGTAGGCGTCGGCGAGAAAGCCCGAGCCGATCCGGAACGAGCTCGAAGCTCGCACGCCGTCGGCGATCGTGCCGATCGCGATCTCCGACGAGGAGCCGCCCACGTCGATCACTGCGATGTCGCCGTCAGGTGGATGGTCCAACGCGCTGGTGGCTCCGACGAAGGCCAGCCGCGCCTCCTCCTCGTCGCTGAGGACCTCGACCTCGACGCCGGCTCGCTCGGCGATCGCGCGCGTGAACTCCAGCTGGTTTGAGGCCTCGCGGATCGCAGCGGTCGCCACCGCGCGGATCGTCTCGGTGCCGAGCTCGCGTGCGAGCCGCACCTGTGTCGCCACCACCTCGACGACCTCGGCGATCTTCTTCGGCGGGATCGTGTCGTCGCGGCGCAGGCCCTTGGCGATCCGCGTGAACGCGCGCTGGCGCATCAACTCGCGCAGGCGCCCGTCGGCGGGTTCGGCGACCAGCAACCGCGTTGTGTTCGAGCCGATGTCGATGCAGCCGCAGATCATCAGGTCAGGCTATAGGCTCGCGGGTGTGGCAGGGACCCTCTGGCTGCTCCGGCACGGCGACGCTGAGCCCCACGGCGCCGTTTCGGACTTCGAGCGCCGCCTGACTGCGCGTGGCGAGCATCAGTCGCGTGCCGCTGGTCGCGCGTTCGCGCGGCTGGGCGTGAGCTTCGAGCACGTCTACTCCAGCCCGCGCGTGCGCGCGCTGGACACCGCTCGGCTGCTATGCGGCGAGCTCGGAGGCAAGCCGGTCGTACATGAGCCGCTCGCCGGCGGTTTCGACGAGCGCGACGCCGCAGAGCTGCTGGCGGCGACCGAGCCGGGCGGCTCGCTGCTGCTCGTCGGGCACGAGCCGGACCTGTCGCGGCTCGTCGCGGCCCTGACTTCGTCGCGGATCGAGATGAAGAAGGGAGGGATTGCGGCGATTCGCGGAGGTCGGCTGATCGTGCTGCTACGCCCGCGCGAGGTCGAGCTCGTCGCTGGGCTCTGACACGAGCATCTTCGGTGCGAGTGCGCCGGCGGGGATGGCGGATCCCGAGTGTCCTGCCGATTCGGCCGCGAAGCGGTAGCCGATCCCGAAATGCGTGTGGATGTAGCGCCAGTCCGGGGATACGCGCTCGAGCTTCTGTCGCAGCTTGCGCACGAACACATCAACCGAGCGGTCGCCTCGGACCATCGCGTAACCCCACAGCCGCTGATAGATGAACTCGCGCTCGAGCACGCGGCCGCCTGAGGCGGCGAGCAGCTCGATCAACTCGAATTCGCGGCGCGTCAAATCGATGCTGACGCCGTCGACGAACGCCTGGAACTGGTCGCGCTGGATCTCCACCTCACCGGCGAGCATCGGCTCCACGGCCGTCGAGCCCTCGAGCCGGCGGCGGCGGCGAACGACCGATTCCACGCGGGCGATCAGCTCCTCCGGATGGCAGGGCTTGGTCAGCCAGTCATCGGCGCCCAGCCGCAGACCACGCACGCGCTGGGCGACCGTCGAGCTGCCGGTGCAGACGACGACGCCGAGCTCCGGCAGCGCTCCGCAGAGGCGCTCGAGCCATTCCCAGCAGGTCGGCCCGATCACCGCCAGGTCGACCACGATCGCACCCAGCCGCATCGGCACGATCGTCTCCGGGGCGACTGAGGACGCCAGCACGCGGTACTCCCAGCCGGCCCGCTCGAGGCGCTTCCCGAGCACCGCGAGGAAGCCGGAGTCGCGGTCGAGCACGGCGATGCGCAGGCTCAACGAAGCGCCCGCGTGACCGGTCGGATCGGCCGGCAGGATTTCCTCCACCGCGGAAGCGTGCACCATCTGCACAAAGTCTATGCCGGAGGCGGCACGGCCGTGGCGGTGGTCACGAGATCTTCACACGATCGGCGCATCGGTCACGACGCGCCGATCTGCGAATTACCGGGAAATTCGCGAAACAGGCCAGTGACGACGAACGTGGTCTGCTCGCCGATATCGACGGCGTTGTCGCCGATGCGCTCCATGCAGCGCGCCACGAGCGTCATGTGCATCGCCCACTCGCGGGTGTCGATGTCCTCGCCGGTCTCGATCGAGAGGCGGAAGATCTCGCGTTGGATCTGGTTGACCTCGCGGTCCTGACGCACCAGGTCCGCGGCCAGGCCGACGTCGCGGTCCGCGAACGAGCGCTTCGCCTGGGAGACCTCCGAGCGCGCGATTTCGCCCATCCGCAGCAGCAGCGCCAGAATTTCGGGCTGGGTCGGCGGCTCGTGGCCCGAGAGCGGCAGCTGCTTGCAGATGTTCACGCACTGGTCGCCCATCCGCTCGACGCGCATGATCACATGCAGCAGCGCGGCGACGAGCCTCAGATCGCCGGCGACCGGAGCCTGGCGCGCCAGCAGCGAGAGGATGCCCTGATGGACCTCCAGGTAGCGCCCGTCGACCCGGTCGTCGTCGGCGATCACAAAGGAGGCGAGCTCCACATCCTGGTGCGCGAGCGCCTCGAGCGTGCGGTCGAGTTGCTCGAGCACGATGTCGATGCCGCCGAGCGCGCGCTGCTCCAGTTCGCGCAGCTCCTCCTCGAAGCGCGACCGGCCGCCTGCCTTGCCGACGGAAGTCCTGGAAGCCATCTGAGTACCCTCCATGCAGTTGCCCCGGCCCGAGTGCAGGCCTGGTTATCGCATTATTCGACACGCCGTGCGTTGGCGAGCGACCAGGCCGCTGCGATCTCGGGCGCATACGGCTCCGCGCGGTCAGGATCGTAGGACAGCCTTGGCTGCGGCTGGAAGCGGTAGCCGAAGCTCGGGTGGGTGTGGATGTAGCTCCGATCCGGCACCGCGTGCTCGAGCTTCGCGCGCAGCTTGCTCACGTAGACGTCGACCGAGCGGTCGCCCGGGCGCAGCTCACGGCCCCACACCAGGCGGCAAAGCTCCTCCCGACCGACTATTCCGCCGGCGTGCTCGACCATCGCCACGAGCAGCTGAAACTCTCTGACCGACAGTGTCAGCACCTGCCCGCCCGCACGCACGAGGCCCTCGCCCGGCGTGATCTCGATATCGTCGATGCGGATCATCTCAGCGTGATCGCCCCGTTCGTGCATCGACGAAGCAGGCTCCCGCGCGTTTGCGTCCAGCGGGTGAAGATGCTGTGATGCAGCGGTGAAGAAGTCGTGAAGGATCGGCGAGGCGCGCGCGGTATGCGTACTGTTCGCTGATCATGGCCTTGCTGCGACGCACGGTGGACGACGGCCTGCTGGAGCTCATCGCGGAGTCGGGACGCAACGTAGTCGCGACGACGCTGCTGCTGCGGGACCTGATCTCGGACTACCCCGATCGGTATTCGCTGGCGCGCGACGTGCGTCAGTGCGAGCACGAGGGCGACCGCATCACCCACGATGTGATCCACCGACTCGCCGACGCGCGGCGCTCCCAGCTGCCGTTCGACGCCGCAGACGGTCACCGGCTGGCCACGGCGCTCGACGACATCGTCGATCACGCGGAGCAGGTCGCCGACACGCTCGGCCTTTACGCGGTCGAGGCGACGATGGAGCAGGCGGTGGAGCTTGCCGACGTGCTGGTCGGCGCGTCCGAGCAGGTTGCGCAAGCCCTCGGGTGCCTGCGCACCGGCGATGGGCTCGCCCCGCACCTGGTCGAGATCCATCGGTTGGAGAACGAGGGAGACCGGTTGCGCCGCGACGCTGTGGCATCGCTGTTCGCGGGCGGAACCGACCCGATGGTCGTGATTCGCTGGCGCGACATCTTCGAGTCGCTCGAGGCGGCCGTCGACGCGTGCGAAACGGTTGCCCACATCCTCGAGGGGATCGGCTTGCGGCGGCGCTAGGTGGCGCACCCGCGCCGCCGCGCCCTGGTTCAGTGACGCTTGGCGGCGCGCGCCGTTGAGCGCGTCGAGACGGCCGGCAGGGCGAGCGCTGAGATCGCGGTTGGCACCCGCGGCTCGGTGATCTGCGCCAGGCGGGAGTCGAGCTGAGACCAGCGCGTCGAAGAGAGCGCGAAGCCGGCGGTGTAGGACGCCGCCGCGGCGAGCGCCACGGGCGCGTGCGCGGGCGAGAACGAGATCACCAGCTGGCCAGGCACCGTCTGCTCGCTGAGTGTCGGGCGCGCGCTGCCGTGGAGCCCGGCCAGTGCCTTGGTCGCGACGCTCGCAACCGCTGCGGCCGATCGTCCGTCAAGTGCGCTCAGCGCGATCGCGTCAGCGGTCTTGAGGATCGCCGCCGTCGCCTGCTTGTGTGCCCCGGTTGCGCACCAGGCGCCACTGACCGTGGGGTCGATCCCGTGGATCACGAGCACCTCGAGCGTTGCCAGCACGCGCCGGTCGACATTCCCGGCACCAACCGCGGAGCGCTCGCAGGCCGGAAGCGTCACGCGCGTGTCCTGGAGCACGATTCGCTCGATGTCGACCTGGCTCGCCAGCAACACGGTGCCGACATTCGCGGCGTGCAGGTTGGGGCCGTAGAAGGGGGTGTTGAAGCTGTCGCGGTGCAGCTCGAGCGTCTCGAGTTGCGACCACGCGTCGAGGAACGGCCGCGGGTCGATCGGCGCCTCTCCGGTGCCGGCGGGGCGCAGCTTGAAGATCAGGTGCGGGCGGTGCGCGCCCGTGGTGTGTGCGAGGCGGCCGAGGATCGTTCCGGCCAGCACGTGCGAGCCCACCTTCAGCCCCACCAACTCGAGCTGACTGGGGCGCAGGCCGAAGGCGCCGGTGAAGTAGCGCGCAAGCAGGCTGCGGTGCGCCCGGCCGCGTGTCGCGTGACGGACGGCGCGCTCGAGCACCGCAAGGGGTGTGAACAGCGTTGCAACAGTGGGCCTCGACCGGAGGTTGATGGTGGCCACGACCGGCGTGGTCTGTGCGGCCGCCGCTGCCGCGGCGCGCTCGCGGCGGAACAGCGTTTGCGACGGCTTGTTGGAGGAGGACTGCGCGCCGGCCGTTGCGGGGGCCGTCGGGTGCGGGCCCGGCGCGAGCGCGGCCGGCACTGCCGTCGAGAGCAGCGCCGCGCTGGGCCGCGGCGGCTTGGGAGTCGGGTACCACGCCGAGACCGACGCGAGGTTCCCGTACGTGAAGCGGTCGCCGAACGCGCTGCGCAGAACCACGTAACGCCCGAGTTCGCGGTTGCGGCCGATCTTGACGATCGTCCCGTCCTGGACGGCCACGGCCGCTGCGCCGGAGGAGGCGAAGATGTCCTCAGCGGGCGACTTCGCGCTCGCGGCTGCTGCGGTCGCCGCGCCAACCGCGGTGGGTGCGGGGGCAGCGCCGGAGCCGACGCCTGCTGCGGTGGAGGCACCGCCCGCGCTCGCGGCGTGCGAGGACGCCGTCGGACCGTAGCTTGCATGGTCGCCCAGCTGGAGCGGGAAGTCGCCCTCGGCGAGCTGGCTGACCGAGTCGACCAGCGCGCTGGGTTCGCCGCTCAGCAGCTCCGCGCGCAGCAGTACAGACTGGACGTAGGAGCGCGAGTGGTTGTAGGCGAAGATCGCGCGTGGCAGGTTGTGCGTGCCGCCGGCCGCCGCCAGATAGCGCGCGGCGCCAAAGATCGCGTCGGCAGCGTTGTAGGGATCCCTTACCCCGGACGCGCTCGCGTCAACGCCGTAGCGCTTCCACGTGCTCGGCAAGAACTGCATCCAGCCGATCGCGCCGGCGGAGGACACGTCGAGGTTCGTGCCGTAATCGGTCTCAACCTCGTTGATCGCGGCCAGTGTCTGCCAGGGGATGCCGTACGCCGCGCCGGCCGCCTGGTAGATCACCAGCAGGAACGGTGGGATGTGGAAGTTGTCGACGTAGAACTGCGGCACGTCGGCGCCGCCGTTGACGATGAACGGGTCTTCCCAGGATCCCGGCAGCACGCCGGCGAGCGGGTTGGTGCCGGCGAACAGAGAAGGCGACGGAGCGGTCGGGCCGCTCGATCGGCTGGCTGCGCCCGGTGCGCCCGCTGCCGAATGGCGGCCGCCGGCCGGTTGCTTGACGCTCAGCCCACTCTGCGGCTGCGGCTGCGAGCCGGTGATCATCGGCACTGCGAACGCGCCGGCGCCCGAGCTGCCGGTGCCCGCGCTCGGTCCGGTCGTTCCGCTGACCGGCGTGGTCGGGCCCGTCGAGCCGGTTGCGTCCGTCACGGCGGTCGTGGTCGTAGTCGTGGCCGATCCGGTCGAACTGGTCGAGCCGGTGGTCGAGGCCGTGCCGGTCGCACCTGTTGCGCCCGTCGTGCCGGTCGTTCCCGTCGTGCCGGTTGCGCCGGTTGCGCCGGTTGCGCCGGTTGTGCCGGTTGTGCCGGTTTCGCCCGTGGGGGAGGTCGATCCGGTGGCTCCCGAGGCGCCGGTCGGGGTTGACGCTCCCGAGGCGCCTGTCACGGCTCCGCCGTTCGCGTTCAGCAAAGACGCCGAGTCAGCGGCCAGCGGAGTGACGCCGGTTGAGGCGGCAATCAGCCCGACGGCACTCAGAACTACGACGACAAGCGCCATCCGGCGGACACGATCGAGTTGCATGCCTGGCCCGTTGTATCACGCGTACAGGTCGTAGCGTGCAACGGGTGTCGCGAAATTGCCCGCACTGTGGGTGCTTGTGCGCTACGTCTCTAGGCCGCGGCGGCGAGATCGTCGTAGGTGACGCACGCGCGGCCGGGCGTCGCGCGGCGGATGACGTCCTCGAGCGCGAGCATGTGGCCGGCGTACGCGAGGTCGAGTGGGTGCACGTCGATGCGCAGCGTACGGCCCGCGAGACGGCCCCCCAGACGCAGCAGCGACGGCGACATCGCGCGCCGCAAGGGCCCGGCGGCGGCGAGGCCGATCGGAGGCGCGCAGACCTGTTGCGTCGCGCCGGCGCGAGTCGGATGCAGGCCCCAGGCGCCCGCCCACCAGGCAAAGCGCGTGCGCAGCGACTCGCGCAGCGCTGGAGTGTAGGCGTAGGCAGGCGCGATGAATCCGTGCGGTTCGATCCCGGCCAGTTTGAGGATCCGCCGGCCGGCGTCGAGTGCCCGGGCCGTCTGGCGCGAGTCCAGGCCGACGAACTCCGGTGACTCGCGTGCGACGGCGTAGCGAGGATGTGGCAGCCAGCGCGGCTGGCGCGCTTGCAGGTGGTGGAACCCGTGCTGGGCGATGGCGTCACCCCGCCCGGCGCGATCGAGGAGCCAAGTCGCAACCTCAGGTCGACGGTCAGACAGCGGGTGCATGTCGCGCGCGGGGATCACAAGCAGCGTGACCCGGTCGACGCCTAGATCCTCGAGCCAGTCGCGGATCAGGGCGGCACGCTCGAAGGTCGCCGGCTCGATGTCATGGACGGCGACCGCCAGCGTTCGCTCAGGCCGCATCGCGCGCCTCGTTGCGCGCGGCTTCCAGCGCGCTGCGGTAGCCGGCGGCGAGCCGGTCGAGCGCCCGCTCCCAGGTGCGCTGCTCGACGCTCCGTCGCGCCGCGTGGCCGAGCCGGAGCCGCAAGGCGTCGGATCCGGCCAACAGGAGCAGCGCTTCGGCAAGGGCGTCTGCTCGCGCCGGTCGCAGCAGACCGTCGACGCCGTCGGTGATCAGTTCGCGCGGCCCGCCCGCGTCGACGGCGAGCACCGGGATCGCGCTGGCCTGCGCTTCGAGCACGACCTGACCGAAGGTGTCGGTCTCGCTCGGGAAGCAGAAGGCGTCGGCGCTCGCGTAGGCGGCGGCGAGCGCGGTGCCCTCCAGCCAGCCCAGGAAGCTCGCCCGCTCGCCGAGCCGCTCCTGCAGGCGGGGCTGCTCGGGACCGCCGCCGGCGAACACAAGATGCAGACGTCGGTCGTGCTCGTGCGCGAGTGTGAAGGCATCGGCCAGCAGGTCGATGTTCTTCTCCTTGCTGATGCGGCCCGCGTACAGCACGCTCAGCTCGCCCGGCAGCGCTCGCGGGTCGCGCAGCGCCGGATCGAAACGGCCGGTGTCGACGCCGCGGTCCCAGCGCACAACCCGCTGGGCTCCTATCCCGAGCTCTGCGAGGGCCTGATCGGCGGCGCGGCTCGGTGAGAGCACGAGCCGGCACTGCGAGTAGAACGCCGCGACCACCAGCTGTGCGGTCAACTCGAGCGCCGGGTCGCCGCTCCGAAGCCCGGCGTAGGCGGCGAGCTCGGTGTGGTAGCTGCCGACCAGCGGGATCTCCATCGCGCGCGCGAGCAGCGCCGCGGCCACGCCGCTGGGACCGGGCGAGCAGACGTGGATCAGGTCGTAGCGCCCGTCGGCGATCGCCTCGACAGCCGCTGGGAGGCTCGGCACGCCGATCTGCATCCCCGGGTAGTGCGGGATCTCGACGTCGGCCACGGCCGCGAGTCGGCGGTCGACGTTGCGGTCGGTGCCGATCACCTCGATTGCGAAGCCCTCGACGCCGCGCTCGCGAATCTCCTCGATCGTGCGTGTGACGCCGTGCATCGCACCGATGCCATCAGCCACGATCGCGATGCGTGGAAGCTCGCCGTCCCGGACGCTCAGCTTGGCGCGCTCGCGGGCGATGAAGGCAGCCGACGGCGCATAGGGGATCGCGGGGATGCAGGCCGTGAACAGCACGGCACCGATCTCCCCGATCTCACCGCGCCCCGCGGCGTCGATCGCAGTGGCGACCGCGTCGCGCAGACCGCGCTCGTGAGCGCGCGTGGCTCGGCGGTAGAGGTCGGCGTGGGCGAAGCGGTCATCCTGCATGTAGGCGACCAGGTCGGCCTCCGAGAGATCGTCGAGACCGACCGACACGAGCCAGGCCCGAAGCAGGGCGCGCGCGTCGGAAGGGGCGAGGTTGCCCACGCCGTCCCCCTCGCGACGGTCTCCTTCGCGCAGCACGCGCTCGGCGATCTCGAGGACACGCACCGGATCCAGCTCGGCCCGCTCGCCGTCGCGGCCGAGCGCGCGCACGGCCAGCGCCATCGCCGCGTGGGCCCACTTCTCCGCGCTGCCCTGTTCGCCGCCGGGGGTCACACGACCGGCACGCACGTGCGCGAGGAATTCCGCCGGGCTGGCTGCGGCCGGAGCGACCGTGAAGGTGCGACCGATGTCGATTCCCGCGTGGTCGTCGCTGCCGCCGATCGCGATGCCGCCCTGGGTCTCGACGTAGATCGCCGCCGGCATGTTCAGCTCGCGGGCGCGCGAGCCGTTGCGCGTCTCCCAGATCGGGAACAGCTCGGCCAGCCGGCGTCGGTGGCGGCTGCTCAGCGGTGCTCCGACCGCGTAGAACGGGTGGGCGAGCGCGCTGACGATGGCGCGAGCGTCGAGGTAGGCGGCGCACTCCTCGACGTCGCCCGCGTTGGCCGCCAGCCACTCGTGGTCGTCCGGCGTGATGCCAAAGCACAGCACGTGCACCGCCTGGCGCTCGCCACGGAAGCTCGCTGTCAGCTCTTCGGAGATGAAGACGTCCGGCTGCTCGGCGATTGCGAGCGCGCCGTCGATGGTGTCGTGGTCGGTGATCGTCACGAAGTCCATGCCGCGCCGCTTGGCGAGCTCGTAGACCTCGGCCGGAGGCGTCGCGCATTCCGGCAGCCCGAGCGCGCGCTGGACGCCCAGGCGTGAGATGGCGGAGGCGCTCGAATGGCAGTGGAGATCGACCCGGGTGCTCACGCCCGGGGTCTGCGGGTTCTGGGTCGTTGTCATGCACCTAAGATTCGGCTGCAAAACATGACTTTCTGTGACCAGCCGGTGAACGAGCCGGCGCGCTATCAGGATCTTCACCTCGTGCGTCGGCTGCGCTGCTGAGATGCCCGTGCGAGCCTGACCAGCTCGCAGCGAGCTCTCGAACAGGATGACCACGCGGGTCGCGCACGAGGGCCTCTCTCAGCCAGCGCCCTGGGCTCGACTCAGATGAGCCCGGGGCGCAGCTGGCCAACCTTGCCGGTTGAGCCCGTTGCGCTGCTGCCGCCGCGTGCGTGGTCTGCGTGCGTGGCGGTCTTCGCCGTTTATGGGGCCGGCTGCGCCGGCTGGGGGCCGGCTGCGCCGGCCGGCTAACGGGCGGCCGCGGCCGTGCGCGGCCCGCTCGCGAACCAGGCGAACACGAACAGCGCGAGCGCGACCGCGATCGACGCGATGCCGTGCTTGATGTGGTGGGTCGTGGCCGTCGCGGAATGACCGGGGAAGAACGCCGGCAGCGACCTTGCCGGCTCGGCGAAGTAGATGCCGGCGACGAACAGCAGCGCGACGCCGAGCACGATTGCCAGGACGATCATCAGGCGGGAGTTGCCCATGGCGGCAATCTAGTGGACGGCGCGAACGTCGCACCCGAAAGGTCGGCGTCTGAACGCCGCCCGGCCGCGTCCTCGGGGGCGGGCGGCGGTATGACTGGCGCCGCCGGGCAACAACGCAGGGAGCGAGCGAGGCACAACGTTCGGAGCCGCTGCGCTAGTCGAGCGCGAGCTCGAGTGCGGCTGCCGTCGCCGGCGAGGGTGCCTGCGGAATGCCGTGCGTCAGCAGGAAGCGCGGGTTGGCCTGGGTCAGTCGCCACGCCTGGACCGATGAGGCGCCGGCGCGCTGCGCGAGCACAAAACCGAGTGCGAGCGTGTGATCGCGAGTCCCGGGATGGCCGTCAGAGGCGATCACGTAGGCCAGGCCGGCGCGCAGCAGGCTGACGGCCGACTCCTGCACGTCGAGCCCGTTGTTGCCGAGCAGCGAACACACGTTGACCTGCGCGACGACTCCGGTCGCGAGCAGGCTGCAGAGCGCCTGCACACCGGTGGGCGTGCCGGCTCCGGCGGCGCGCTCGGGATGGGCGATGACGGCGCCGAAGCCACGGCGCAGGAGCGCGTCGCAGTCGGCTGCGAAGGTTGCGTCGAGACCGCGGAACGGTGCTTCGACCAGCAGCCAGCGGCTGCCCGCGGGTCCCTGGGCGATCAGCTCGAGCTCGGCGTCGCTGCACTCACGCGCGTGGCGTGCGTCGAGCTCACCGCCGGGGCGCACGCGAACGCCGATCGCGTGCTCTTCGAGCAGCAGGGCGAGTTCGGCGACTCGTTGCGGGATCGTGCTGATCTCGAGCGGCCAGTAGCGGTTGACGTGCGGGGTGACGGTCACATCGCGGACACCCTCGGCCGCGAGCCGCCGGGCGTGTGCGAGCGCTGTGGCCTCGTCTGGTGCGCCGTCGTCCACGCCGGGGAGCAGATGAAGGTGCAGATCGACATATGACATGAGGCTTTCCTTCCTTTCTGGCGGCGGATCTTCGGTGCCCGCCTCGCGATACGTTGCTATGGTCGTTTTCCCCACGGTAGCAGGCCGTTCTGCTTTGCCTCTCGGGTTTCACGGCTTTGTCACAAACGACCGACGAGCAGCCACCGGCACCGCGCACACCCGAGCGCCGCGGCGAGCGCCTGCGTGAATTCGGGCTGGCGCTCGGGCTCTCGCCGCAGGCCGTGCGGCGCGCGCGGATGCAACTGCTGGTGGTCGCGCCGCTGTTCGCCGGGGTGATCCTGCTGTGGGACTACCGCGACGATCTGTTCGGGCTCACGCAGCCGTGCGCAGCGGGAACAGGCGTGTCGACCTGCCGCTCCGGCACCGCGGCGCTGCAGGTGTTCGTCGTGCTCGCGCTCGTGATCATCGGCTGGGCGCTCGCGCGCGATTTCGTCCGCGGCCTGGAGCCGATCCTGTTCAAGCGGATGGACGAGGCGACCGCCGGCACCGCCGGGTTCGTGATCCGGCTGCTCACGATGCTGGCGGCGATCATCGTGGCGCTCACCATCGCCGGCGTCGGGCTGACGGCGATCGCGATCGGTGCGTCGTTCTCGGCGGTCGTCTTCGGCCTCGCCGCGCAGCAGACGCTCGGTAACCTGATCGCGGGAATCGTGCTCCTGAGCGCGAGGCCGTTTCGTGTGGGCGACCGCGTCCGCCTGCAGGGCGGGCCGCTCGCCGGAAGGGTCGAGGGTGTCGTGTCGGCGCTCGGCCTGCTCTACACGACCATCAACGCCGGCGACGATCCGGTACTCGTGCCCAACAGCGTCGTGCTCGCCGTGTCGGTCAGTCCGCTGCGCGAACCGGAGGCGGTCAGCCTCACCGTGCGGCTGCGGTCAGGAATCACGCCGGTCGAGCTGCAGCGCAGCATCGAGCAGGCCCTGACGGTGGCGGTCCGCCGTCATCCGAGCGTCACGCTCGAGGAGCTCGACGGCAGCGAGATGGTCGTGACAGTCAGCGCCACGCCGCGCGTCGCCGCTGACGGAGGCGCGCTTGCGGCCGAGCTGCTCGCGGTGCTCAACCGCGAGATCGGACACGCCGACACCCGCGAGCCCGGTGCGGCGCCGGTCACTCAGCCCTTCGAGATGTAGCGCGCGTAGAGCTGGCTGTCATGCAGGAGCAGCATCCGCAGCTCCAGCGACAGCGGCTTCGCCGGAGCGCCACCGCTCAGCAGCGTCCCTGCGCCCGGCGCGTCGCCCACCAGCTGGGGTGAGGTCGCGAGGAACAGCTCGTCGATCAGCGACTCGGCAGCGAGCGACGCGCTGAGCGAGGGGCCCCCCTCGCAGACGATCAGGTGCGCGCCGTGGCTCTCGTGCAGTTCGGCCAGCGCGGTTCGCATGCTGGCGGTGCGGATGTAGTCGACCTTCGCCCTGCAGTAGGGGAGGTCGCCCGAAGCGGGCGTCACGATCACGACGCGCGAGTCGCGGTCGTCCAGCAGCGGCAACGCCGGGTCCAGATCGAGGCGGCGGGAGACGATCACGGCGAGCGGCTGGGCCGAGAGGCCCTCCTTTGTGCGCTGCTCGCGCACCCGGCGATCGCGGATGATCGGCCCGTAGTGCTCGATACGCACCGTTCCCGCTCCGGCCATGACCGCGTCCGCGCGCGCGCGCAGCGCGTGGAACAGCGCCCGGTCTGCGGGTCCTCCGAGCGCCGCTGAGCGGCCGTCGATGGCGATCCGCCCGTCAACGCTGGCAATCATGTTGAGCGCGACGCGTAGGTCGCCGTCGCCGTCCACGCGCCAGTCGCTCAGCGCCTGCTCCGCGGTGACCATCGCGCGTGGGGTGCTTTGCGAGATCAGGCTGACGAAGCGGGGTGCATCGGTCTTCGCCGCGGGCACTAGTCGTCAGGCTCGAACTTCAGCGCCGCGGAGTTGATGCAGTAGCGCATACCAGTCGGGTTGGGACCGTCCTCGAAAACGTGGCCGAGGTGCCCCTCGCACGTCGAGCACAGCACCTCGGTGCGACGCGTGAAAAGGCTGCGGTCGTCCTCCGTGCTGACGGCCTCCGGCGCGCTCGGCTGCCAGAAGCTCGGCCAGCCGGTGCCGGAGTCGAACTTCGTATCCGAGCGGAACAGCTCGGTGCCGCAGCCGGCGCAGCGGTAGGAGCCGTCATCCTTGTTTGCGTTGAGCTCCCCGGTGAACGGGCGCTCGGTTCCCTTGCGGCGGAGCACCTCGTAGCGCTCGGGTCCAAGCTCCGCGCGCCACTCCTCGTCGGTCTTATGCACCTTCTCGCTCATTGCTGGAGCGTAGCGGGTGGCGCAAAAGTGTCGTGCGAATTGCTTGCGCCTGCGCCGTGACGTGCTACCGTCACGCGGGAAAGACGCCGGTGAGTGCCGGCGAAGGCAGTGCGAGCGCTCGCAGGTCGAAGCTTTTCAAGCGTCCTCCGCGTCGCAGCAAGCACATACACCGACAGTGGAGGAACGCAATGCCTACGGGCACCGTCAAGTGGTTCAGCGACGACAAGGGATTCGGCTTCATCACGCCCGATGACGGCGACAAGGATCTCTTCGTCCATCACACCGGGATCGTCGGCGAGGGATATCGCTCGCTGCAGGAGGGGGCCAAGGTGTCCTTCGACGCAGAGGCTGGCGACAAGGGACCGAAGGCGGTCAACGTCGTCCCCCTGTAGCAAGACGACTGAGCGTCTCACAGTTTCCTGAAGCGTCCGGAGCCCGCCCACCAGGCGGGCTCCGGTGGTTGTGGAGCCGTTCCGCGCAGCTCCGCCGGGCGATGTCGGCGGCAGGCGAGGCGGCGCCCGATATCCTCCGAGCGGTCCGGCGCGCAGCGACGGATCGTGCTCCCCAGAGATGTCGATCGACGCGAGACACCGCACCGGACGCTTCGCCGTCGCCCCTCCGGCGCCGGCTGCTGAGCGCGTAGCGCCGAGCGGCGCGGCGGCGGCACGCGACCGGCGCCGCCACATCCCCGCGCACCGCCGGGGCGATCCGTGGCGGCCGGACCTGTTTCATCCGACGCTCGCGGCGGCCGCGTCGGCAGCCGCGCTCGCGCTGATGGTCCTTAGCAGCCTGCTGCTGGTCTCGCTCGCCGCGGCGCGTCCCGGGATCCTCGTGCCGGTGGCCAAGCATGACAACTACCCGCTGTGGATCGCCGGTCCCACCGGGGTCTTGACGAACTGGTTCACGGCCAGCGCGCACGACGAGCGCGTGCTGTTCACCGCGTTGATCGCCACGATGCTGGTCGCCTACCTGATCGTGGTCTATTCGGCACCGCGCCTGCGCGTGGAATGGGTCCTCGCGGCGATCGTCGTGCTGCATCTGATCTTCCTGCTCTCGCCGCCGCTCACGCTCAGCGATGTCTTCAACTACCTCAACTACGGGCGCATGGAGGCGGTCTACCACCTGAATCCCTACATGACGCTTCCGGCGCTCGAGCCGCACGGCGACCCGACCTTCGTGCTCAGCAACTGGCACGGCCTGCTGAGCCCGTACGGGCCGCTGTTCACCGTCTTCACGATGGCGCTGGTGCCGCTCGGCGTCACCGGCTCGTTCTGGGCGATGAAGCTGACGCTGATGCTGGCAAGCCTCGGGACCGTGTTCCTCGTATATCGCTGCGCCGAGCTGCTGGGGCGCAACCCGCTGGCGGCCGCGGTGATCGTGGGCATCAACCCGATCGTGCTCGTCTGGGGGCTCGGCGGCGACCACAACGACTTCCTGATGACGTTCTGCCTCGTTCTCGGCTTCTGGTTGCTGTTGCGGGCCAACTCGATGCGCGTGGGCAAGCGCGCCAAGCCTGCGCCGGACGCCGTCGGCGGCGGTCTTCGTCGCGCCTGGGCGTGGCTCGACGGGATGCCGAGACCGCTCGTCAGGGGGGAGCCGGCGGCGTGGATGGAGATCGGCGCCGGCATCACGCTGGTCGCGGCGGTGTCGATCAAGGCCTCGTCGGCTGTGCTGATCCCGGTCGTCTTGGCCGGCGCGGCACGACGGATCCGGGTGGCGATCGGCGTGCTGATCGGCCTCGCGGCGGCGGTCGCGATGACCATCGTCACCTTCGGCGTGAACCTGCCGAACATCGGCCAGCAGGACCGCCTCGTCGTCCCGGACGGGCTTCCCAACCTGCTCGGCCTGGCGCTCGGCTTCGGTGGATACACCTCCCAGATGCGCACCGCGCTGACCCTGGCGCTCGTCGGCGTGATCGCTGCCGCCTCGATCTGGGTCTGGCGCACCAGGCGCTGGCTGACCGCGTGTGGTGTCGTCAGTCTGGCGTTGCTGCTGACCCTCGGCTGGACGCTGCCGTGGTACATCCTCTGGCTGCTGCCGTTCGCTGCGCTGTCGCGC
Source organism: Solirubrobacterales bacterium (assembly GCA_003157595.1). GTDB lineage: Bacteria > Actinomycetota > Thermoleophilia > Solirubrobacterales > Solirubrobacteraceae > Palsa-513. The sequence continues at coordinate 9,732 of PMKB01000300.1, read as the reverse complement.
TCGCGTGGCCTGCGGATCGCCGCCACCGTGTTCGGTGTCTACATCTATCTGGCCTGGATGCCCTACTCGTCGGAGATCCTGGGCTTCCTGCACATCAACCCGGCGAACACCAACCTCGGCGCGCAGGAAACGAACTTCATGACCGCACTGCTCTTCTGATGGGTCTTCCAGCAGCGTTGTGGCGCCGGAGGCGGCGAGTGGCTGGCGTCGACTGTCCGGGAGGCAGGGAGCGGGCAAGGCTGGTTGCGCTGACTCAGTGTCCCAGGACGCCTCCAGGCGGCGTGCGGACGCCGACGAGTACGGTGGAATGCTTGGGAAGGCCCACCAGCTCGTGACCGTCCATCCGCGCCAGCCGACCAGCACCGATGAGGAGCTGTTCGCCGCCGAGCGAGAGACGGTCGTCGCGCTGCGCTCCGACCGCCAGCGGATCGCGCTGATCGCCGGCGAGCTCGCCTACGGCTTCGAGGCGCTCGGCGACATCGGGCCGGCGGTGTCGTTGTTCGGCTCGGCGCGAACCCGCGTCGACGATCCGGCCTACGATCGGGCGCGCGAGCTCGCCCGCGGCCTCGCGTCAGCGGGCTTCGCGGTGATCACCGGCGGTGGCGGCGGCAGCATGGAGGCCGCGAACCGCGGCGCGCAGGAGGCCGGCGGCCGCTCGATCGGGCTGAACATCGAGCTTCCGCACGAGCAGGTGCCCAACCCCTACATCGATCTCGGCTTGGAGTTCCACTACTTCTTCGTGCGCAAGCTGATGTTCGTCCGCTATGCGAGCGCGTTTGTCGGCCTGCCCGGTGGGCTCGGCATCCTGGACGAGCTGTTCGAGGCCCTCACGCTGATTCAGACCGGCAAGATCAGCCACTTCCCGGTGATCCTCTACGGCAGCGACTATTGGCGCGGTCTGCTCGATTGGATCAGGGCGTCCGTGCTCGCGCATACGAACGTCGCGCCCGAGGATCTGGCGCTGCTGCAACTCGTTGACGAGCCGGCCGAGGTCTGCCGGATCGTCGGCGCCGCGGCGGCGGTTCAGGGACGCCCGCGCCGCAGCTGATCAATGGTCGGCGACATAGCCGCCGTCCGGCTCGATCGGCAGGCCAGCGTCGACCCATGCCTGGATGCCGCCGGTCAGCGTGTAGGCGTCGTAGCCGGCGGCGCGAAAGGCGCTCGCCGCCATCGCTGAGCGCAAGCCCAGGCGGCAGTGGAAGACGACCGGACGGTCGCGGTCGATCTGCTCAGCGCTCGAGGCCAGCCGCTCGAGCTCGATGTGGCGCGTGCCCTTGATGTAGCCGGCCTCGCGCTCGTAGCCTTCGCGCACGTCGATCACGCTCGCGCCATCGGCCAGCAGTTTCGCCGCACGCTGCGCCGTGATCTCCATCTCGGGATTCTCGAAGGCGTTCACGCAGGCCGCTGAGCATACGCCACCACAGCCGTCCGAGCCGCTCGGACCGGGGGGTAGGATGAGGCCGTGGCGATGCTCGGCGAAATCTACGCTCTGCCTGCCGAGCTGGTCGAGTTCCGCGACACGATCCGCCAGATCGTGGTCGAGCGGGTCGCCCCGCGAGCTGCGGAGATCGACGAGCAGGCCGCCTATCCGTGGGATCTGCGTCGGCTGTTTGCCGAGCACGATCTGCTCGCGCTGCCGTTCGAGGTGCGCTACGGCGGCACGGGAACCGGCACGCTGATGATGAACGTCGCGATCGAGGAGGTCGCGAAGGCCTGCGCGGCGAGCGCGCTGATCCTGATGATTCAGGATCTCGGCACGCTGCCGATCCGCCTGTTCGGCAACGATGAGCAGAAGCTGCGGTTTCTGCCGCGCTGCGCGACGGGGGAGTGGTCGCCGGCGTTCGCACTCTCGGAGCCGGGCGCGGGCTCCGATCCTGCGGGGATGATCACCGCGGCCCGCCGGGACGGCGACGACTGGGTCATCAGCGGCTCGAAGGCCTGGATCTCCAACTGCGGGATCGCCGACTTCTACATCGTCTTCGCGCTCAGCGAGGCGGAGGAGCGGCGGATCACGGCATTCATCGTCGAGTCCGACCGTCCGGGCCTGAGCACCGGCAAGCTGGAGCACAAGCTCGGGATCCGCGGCTCGCCCACCGGCGAGCTGCGCTTCGACGAGGTGCGCGTGCCGGGCGAGAACGTGCTCGGGACAGCAGGCAAGGGACTCGCGGTCGCGTTTGGGACGCTCGAGCGCTCGCGACTCGGAGCCGCCGCGCAGGCGGTCGGGATCGCGCAGGGTGCGACGGACTATGCCGTCGGCTATGCGCGCGAGCGCCGCCAGTTCGGCAGGCCGATCGGCGAGTTTCAGGGGATCGCGTTCAAGCTCGCAGACATGGAGCTGCGCACGGCCGCCGCCCGCGAGCTGCTCTATCGCGCCTGCGCGATGGCCGACCGGCGCGACCCCGGGGCGGGCAAGTACGCGTCGATGGCGAAGGTCTTCGCCTCCGACACGGCGATGGCGGTCACGGTCGAGGCGGTGCAGGTCCTCGGTGGCTACGGCTACGTGCGCGATTACCCCGTCGAGCGGATGATGCGCGANNCACCCAGATCTACGAGGGCACGAACGAGATCCAGCGGCTCGTGATCGCGCGATCGCTGCTGTGAGGAGCGCTGCGATGTCCGAACCGCCGCTGAGGGTGATCCTGCGAGCCGCGGGCGTGGCACTTGCGATCGGCGTGGCTGTCGCCTTCCTGCTCTCGCCGACCAGCGGCTCGCCGTTCGTGCGCGCGGCCGAGCTGATCGCGGTGATCGCTGTCGGGGTGCTCGTCCTCTCGGCCGTGGTGGCGTTGGTGACCGGCTGGCTGGCCGGCTGGCAGCAGGACGAGGCGGAGTTCGAGCTGGTCGTCCGCCGCGCCGAGCGGCTCGCGGGCGACAACCTCGCCGTCGAGCCGGACGAGGTCGAGTTCCTCGAGCTCGATCCCCTGCGCGACGACGATTTCGAGGAGCTCGTGCGCGATGCGCTCGATGAGCTGCCGGACCTGCTCCAGAACGCGCTGGCCCATGTTGCCGTCGTGATCTCCGACGGCGGCCGGCGCGCCCACGCATACGGGCTCTATCAGGGTGGAGGCGCCCACCGCCACGCCCACGGAGATCGCATCGTGATCTTCCGCGACACGCTGCGGCGCGATTTCGGCGCCAACCCGGACCTGCTGCACGCGCAGGTCGTGCGCGTCGTTCGCCACGAGCTCGCCCACCACGTCGGCTTTGACGAGATGGGCGTCGGCGAGCTGGGCCTGTGAGCGTGCGCGGCGAGCTCCGACCGGACCGCTGTTGGCGCCGCGTGCAGCGGGGCCAGAACGGCAGCACAGAAACCAGGGGAGGCCGGTGATGGGCGAGGCGGTGATCGTCGATGCGGTTCGCACGCCGATCGGGCGTGCGCTGAAGGGCTCGTTGCGCGCGGTGCGCGCGGACGACCTCGCGGCCGTCGCGCTGCGCGCGCTGATCGAGCGAAACCCGCAGGTCGACTTCGGCGCGACCGACGACGTGATGATGGGTGCCGCGTCGGGGACCGGCGAGCAGGGCTACAACGTCGGCCGCAACGCGCTGCTACTCGCCGGCATGGACGAGCGCGTCCCGGGCTGCACGGTGAACCGCTTCTGCGCGTCCTCGCTGCAGACGCTGCGAATGGCGTTTCATGCGATCGCGGCCGGCGAGGGAGACCAGTACGTCGCCGCGGGTGTCGAGTCGGTGTCTCGCGCGGGGTTCGGGGCGGCGCCCGACTACTCGAACCTGAACCCGAAGCTCGACGGCTCGAACGGCTCGCTCTGCGATGTCTACATCCCGATGGGGCTCACTGCCGAGAACGTGGCCGAGCGCTACGAGGTTTCGCGCGAGGAGCAGGACCGCTGGGCCGTGCTCTCGCAGGCGCGTGCGGTCGGCGCGCTCCAGTCGGGTCATTTCGACCGCGAGATCGTCAGCGTGACGGTGCCGGGCCACCTCGAGGATGACGGCGACGGCGGCACGCGCGAGCTGCCGGAGACGGTCGTGGCGGCCGACGACGGTCCGCGGCCCGGAACGACGATGGAGGTGCTCGGCGCGCTGAAGCCGGTCTTCAAGCCGGACGGCACGGTGACGGCGGGCAACTCGTGTCCGCTCAACGACGGCGCCGCTGCGGTGCTCGTGATGAGCGCCGCGCGCGCCGAGCAGCTGGGGCTCACGCCGCGCGCGCGGATTCTCGCCTCGAGCGTCGCGGCCGTGGAGCCCGAATACATGGGTGTCGGCCCGATCCCGGCGATTCGCAGACTGCTTGAGGCGACCGGGCGCTCGATTGAGGAGATCGACATCGTCGAGATCAACGAGGCCTTCGCCGCGCAGGTCGTGCCGTGCATGCGCGAGCTCGGCATCACCGAGTCCCAGCTCAACCCGTTCGGCGGCGCGATCGCCCTCGGCCACCCGTTCGGCATGACCGGGGCGCGGATCATGGCGACACTGCTGAACGGCCTCGAGACGACCGGCGGGCGGCTCGGCATCGAGGCGATGTGCGTCGCCGGAGGGATGGGACAGGCGATGCTGGTGGAGCGGATCTAGCCGACCACGGGCGCCGCAGCAGCCGGGCGCCGCTCAGCTGCCGGCGCGGCTCGCGAGCGAGAGCGCAAACCACTCGTTCGCATCGGTGTGCCAGGCGGCCAGCTTCAGGCCGGCTGCGGCAAGCTCCGCTGCGACCCGCTTGCGGGTGAACTTCGCGCTGATCTCCGTGCGCATCTCCTCGCCGGCCGCGAACCGCACCGTCAAGCCGATCGCCGGCAGCGCCACCTCCTGGGCCTCGCGTGCGCGCAGGCGCATCTCGATCCACTCGTTCTCGGTGTCGAAGGCGGCCACATGATGGAAGCCGGACGGGTCGAAGTTGGCCCCGAGCTCGCGGTTGAGGACGTGCAGAACGTTGCGGTTGAACTCGGCGGTCACGCCTTCGGCGTCGTCGTAGGCGGCTTCGAGCGTCGCGCGGTCCTTGACCAGGTCGGTGCCGAGCAGCAGATGGTCATCCTCGCCCAGCAGCCCGGCGATGTTGCGCAGGAAGTGCCCGCGGGCGGCGGGGTCGAAATTGCCGATCGTCCCGCCGAGGAACGCGACCAGGCGTGGACCGCGCGCCGCCGGCAGGCGGTCGAGATGGCGCTCGAAGTCGCCGATCAGACCGTGGACGTGCATTCCCGGGTATTCGCGCGTCAGCGCGGCGGCCCCGTTGCGCACGACCGCTTCGGTGACATCGACGGCGACGAAGCGCTGCAGCGTGCCGGCGGCCGCCATCGCATCCAGCAGCAGGCGCGTCTTGGCGGCGCTGCCCGAGCCCAGCTCGACCAGTTCGCCGGCGCCGGTCGCCGCGATCAGCTCGTCGGCGACGCGTTCGAGGATCGCGCGCTCGGTGCGCGTCGGGTAGTACTCGGGCAGCTCGCAGATGCGGTCAAACAGCGCCGCGCCGCGGGTGTCGTAGAGGTGCTTAGGCGGCAGCTGCTTGAGCGTGCGCGTGAGGCCGTGGCGGGCGTCGTCGGCAAGCGTGCGGGCGCCGCCGGGCCCGAGCGCGTTCTCGAGCGTCAGCTGCCCGCCACGGCGGATCGCCCGCGTGTTCACGCGTCGGCCGCCACGCGCAGGCCGGCGAAGATCTGTCGGCGGCTCGGAAGGTCCCAGTTGCGGAAGGTCGATGTGGCCACCAGCGCCGAGGTTGCGAAGGAGCCACCGCGCAGCACCCGGTAGCCGCCGCCGAAGAAGACCTCTGAGTACTCGCGGTAGGGGTTGGCGCGAAAGCCCGGGTAGCCGCCGAACTCGCTCGCCGTCCACTCCCACACCTCGCCGATCATGCCGAGCGCGCCGCACGGCGCCGCGCCCGCTCCGAGCGCGCCGACGGGGAGCGGGGCGAAGTTCCCGGACTCGATCAGGTTGGCCTCCTGCGCGCCCGGGCCGTGCTCGCCCCACGGCCAGGCTCGCTTGACCCCGGCCGAGTGATCGAAGGTCGCGGCCAGCTCCCATTCGGCTTCGCTCGGCAGCCGCAGCCCCCGGGCGCGGACGAATGCGTCGGCCTCGTGGCAGCAGACGTGGATCACGGGGCGCTCGAGGTCGAGCTCCTCGATGCCCCGCAGACGCTGCTCGCGTCCGTCCTCGAGCCAGTGAAGCGGGCGCCGCGCGTTCTCGCGTAGGCGCCACTCCCACCCCTGTGGCGACCACCACTCGGCTAGCTCGTAACCGCCGTCCTCGATGAACTCAAGCCAGTCGCGATTCGTCACGGGAACCCTGCCGATCGCGAAGGCCTCAACCTCTACCTGATGCACAGCTAGCTCGTTGTCGTAGGCGAAGCGGCCGCCGGCGGCGCCCAGCGGGAAGCTCGTGGCGGGCAGCTCGATCAGCTCGAGGCCGCTGCACGCCGCCAGCTCGGCGGCGGCGGCGGTCGCCGGCTCCTCGGCCGCGGCGAGCACGCCGCCCGGGCACCAGTCGGGCAGCGCGGCCAGTGCGAGCGTCTGCAGCATCGTCTCCGCGTGCTGGCGCTCGTGGCGGACCACGAGTTCGGCGAGCGGCTCCTCGTCGCCGAGGCGCAGGCGCTCGACGCGCTCGCGCACCGCGTGCAGGTAGCGCGTCGCCTGCTCGCGACGCAGGTAGGGGAGCTCGCCGCGCTTGGCCCGCGGCGTCTCGAAGGCGTCGTAGACCTCGAGCAGATCGGCCCGCAACAACGGCAGCCCGCCGAGCCGGTGGGCGAGCCAGAGATCCTCGAAGGTCGCGATGTGGCCGAGGTCCCAGACCAGCGGGCTCATCAACGGCGAATGGACGCGCTCGAGATCGGCGTCGGAAATCCCTTCAACCAGCGCGAGCGTCTGCGCCCGCGCCTCCTGCAGGCGGGTGTTCTCGAGGACGGCCATACGCTCCCGGCAGTCTAGCCAGCGGCGAAAGCGTTACATCCAGCTGCGCAGCACGCGACGACCCTGCTCGTGATCGAGCGTCCCGATGGCGCCCGGCGTCAGCGGGAACAGCGCGCCGTCGACGGCCGCCAGGCCGAGCCAGCGCGCCGTCAGGACGCGCAGCATGTGCCCGTGCGAGAAGACCAGGACGTCGCCCGCCGGCGGCAGCGCAGCGAGCAGCGCATCGGCGCGGCGGGCGACGTCGGCAGCCTGCTCGCCGCCGGGACAGCCGTCGCGCCAAAGATCCCAGTCGGGCCGGCGCTCGCGGATCTGCTCCCTCGTCAGGCCGTCGAAGTCGCCGTAGTTCCACTCGAGCAGATCGTCGAGCTCCACCGGGGCAAAGCCGGCCAGCGCGGCCGTCTCGGTGGCGCGCGACAGCGGGCTGCTCCAAACAGCGGCGAAGGTCCACTGCGCGAGCGGCTCGCGCAGCGTGAGCGCCCTGGCCCGCCCGGCGGCGTTGAGCGGGACGTCGGTGCGGCCCGTGTGCTGGCCGCTCACCGTCCAGTCGGTGTCGGCGTGGCGGACGATCACCAACATCGCGCTCAGCGGCCCGGCCCGGCGGCTTGGCCGGCCAGCGCGGCGCTGTCGGCGATCACCGTCAGGTGGGCGCGCTCCAGCAGGCTGGAGGGGACCGCCGGGTCCGCTGGTCCGAGCGCGCGGGCGAGCGCGTCGGCCTTGCCCGGCCCGGCGGCCAAGAGGATCGTGGCGCGCGCGCGGCGCAGAACCTCGAGGCTCAGCGAGACGCGATCGGGGGGTGGCTTGGGGGCGTCGTGCACCGCCACGACGGCCGCTCCGCGCACCGCCAGCGCCGAGTTGTGCGGGAACAGCGACGCGGTGTGGCCGTCCTCGCCGATGCCGAGCAGCACGACGTCGAGCACCGGCAGATCGTCGCCGTCGTCGCTTACGCGCTCCCGCAGCTCAAGCTCGTAGGCGGCGGCCGCTCGCTCTGCTCCCAGCTCCCCCTCGATCCGGTGCACGAGCGCCGCGCCGGCGTGTCCGAGCAGGGTGTCGGCCACCATCCGGTAGTTCGACTCGGGATCGTCGGGGCCGACGCAGCGTTCATCTCCGAACCACAGCTCGACCGCGCTCCAGTCGGTCAGCGCCAGCTGTGCGTAGGCACCGGCCGGCGTGGTGCCACCGGCCAGCGCGAGGTGAGCCCTCCCGCGCGCGACCAGCGTCGCGCTCAGCAGCTCGCCGATGAGCGCCGCCGCGCGCGCCGCCACCGCCGCGCCATCGGCGGCCCGGATCACGGTCGGGGCGCTCACGTGAGCATCCCGGCGGCGGCGTCCAGCGCGTCGCGGTAGGTGGGGTCGCGCAGCAGCGACTGGCGGATCCCTTCGCCGAGGATCCCGCCCTCACCGCGCGAGGCGCCGAGCAGCCGCCGGCGCCGCTCGCCCCCCTGGGCGTCGCGTCTGGTGCTCCTCAGCCCGCCGGGGCCGCGGTCGAGCGAGAGCTCGCTGCCGTCGTGGAAGCGAATCGTGATCCCGCCGAGCCCCGGCACGTCCAGTAGGACCGACTCGAGCGTCACCGCGACCTCGCCCATCGCCCCGGTCGCGCGGCCGTGTCCGTCGCGGGTGAGCTGCCCGTGCGGCCAGCCCAGGCGCGAGGTCAGCCAGCCGCACAAGAGCAGGGCGGCAGCCCCGGACTCGGCGACGTTGCGGATCTGGATCGCGGCGATCTCGGCGAGCTGGGGACGCCGCGTCGGCTGGTCGAAGAGCGCCGCGATCCGCTCGCGCCACGGCGTCGAGCGCAGCCAGGCGAGATCGACGACGTAGCGCTGCGCCAAGAGCGCCTGGGCGCGCCGCAGCGCGCCGGCGACATCCGGGTCCTCGACGGAGTCCAGCAGCACGCACTGCGAAAGGCCGCGCAGGGCCTCCACCGCCTGCCAGTGCCCGTGCGGGGACCAGACGACCGTCGTCAGGTCGGTGATCACCAGCGGGTCGATGATCGTGTCGAGGTGCTCGAGGTGCCCCGGCCCGATGTCGAGGATCACGGTCTCGTGGGTCAGCACGTGCTGGCCTTCCAGCGGCGTGGCGTCCGCCGCGATCGTCGCCACGGCGTCGATCGTTCGCCGCCCCTCGCTGACGGCGCAGACGATCGTGCGCGAGGCGTGGTAGCGCCCCACGCGGCGCAGGCGGTTCGCGATCTCGCCGCTCCATTGCCGATCGACGATGCAGATCAGGTTCAGCACGCGCGCGGGCACGTAGCCGTCGCTCTCGTTGTGACGCTCGATCAACAGCTCGCGCAGAGCCGCCTCGATCGCCGGCGGCGTGGTGTTCTCAGCGGCCCAGACGGTGTCGTTGACAGCGGGCACCGTGCGTCCTCAGCCCGCGGCGCCCAGAGGGTGAGTGCCTGCGGCCGCGCATGCCAACACTCAGATGGCCCGCCACTGGTGGCCGTCGAGCAGCAGCCGGTCGGCCTCCGCCGGGCCCTGCGTGCCGGCGGCGTACTGCGGCAGCGCCACGGCGTTTGCCGACCAGGCCGAGACGACCGGATCGCAGATCCGCCACTGCGCCTCGACCTCGTCGTTGCGTGTGAACAGCGTCGCTTCGCCGCGCATGGCATCGAGGATCAGGCGCTCGTAGGCCTCCGGCGACTGCGACAGGAAAGCCGTGCCGTAGAGGAACTCCATGTTGACGGGGCGGATCCGCATACGCGTCCCCGGGATCTTCGCGCCGAGCGACAGCGACACGCCCTCGTTGGGCTGGATCGTCATCACGAGCTGGTTGGGCCGCACGCCGAGCGAGCCGTCCTGCTCGAAGGCCAGGTGGGGCACCGGCCGCAGCGTCACAGCGATCTCGGTGACCTTGCGTGCGAGCCGCTTGCCGGTGCGCAGATAGAACGGCACGCCCGCCCA
>PMKB01000342.1 GCA_003157595.1 Solirubrobacterales bacterium | reverse complement strand
AGCATCTCCGGCGGCGCGTAGTAGCGGCCGGTGGTGTGCTTGACCGGGACCGAGAGCAGATCACCGGCTTGAAGTGACCGCGTGAACGCCGTGTCGGCGTTGACCAGTTCAAGTGTGACCTGGCGGCAGACGAAGCGGCGCGCGACGTTGGTGAGCAGTGCTCCGGGCAACAGTCCAGCTTCGCAGCAGACCTGGAAGCCGTTGCAGATCCCNNCGCCGTAGGAGAAGCCGCCGGGGATGACGACCACGTCTACGCCGGCCAGGTCATGGTCGGCGTGCCACAGCGCAACCGCCTCGCCCACGCGTGCGCAGGCCTGGCGGGCATCGACGTCGTCGCAGCTCCCGGGGAACGAGATGACGCCGAACTTCATCCGCCGTCGCGCTCGAGGAGCACCTCGTAGTCCTCGATCAGCGGGTTTGCGAGCAGCCGCTCGCACATCTCGGGCAGCCGCGACGGGTCGGCGACCTCCAGCTCGATCAGCCGCCCGACGCGCACCTCGCTGACGCCGTCGAAGCCGAGCGCCGGCAGCGCGCGTGCAACCGCGGCTCCCTGCGGGTCGAGGATTCCGGCCTTGGGGCGCACCAACACGCGTGCTTTCACTGCACGGATCCTAGTCTCAGGTGCGGCCGTTCGGGGTGAGGCGGCAGCAGCGCGCTCAGGCGGGGGCGCCGGAGCGCGCGAGCCAGGCGTCGAAGCGCTCGCCGACGATGCGCTCGTAGGCGTCGCGGTAGCGCGCGCGTGTGCCCTCGACGATGTCATCGGGGATCGCCGGCGCCGGTGGCGAGCGGTCCCAGCCGCTCGCCGTCGCCCAGTCGCGGACCGGCTGCTTGTCGAAGCTCGGCTGCGGGCGGCCGGGCTCGTAGCCCTCGGCGGGCCAGAAGCGCGAGGAGTCGGGCGTCAGCACCTCGTCGCCGAGCACCAGCGTGCCGTCGGGCGCGAGACCGAACTCGAACTTCGTGTCGGCGAGGATGATCCCGCGTGCCAGTGCATGCTCGGCAGCGCGCCGGTAGACGGCGGTCGAAGCCGCGCGCACCCGCTCGGCCAGCTCGCGATCGCCGAGCGCGCGAACGACGCCCTCGAAGTCGATGTTCTCGTCGTGGTCGCCGATCTCGGCCTTCGTCGCGGGTGTGAACAGCGGCTCGGGCAGTTGCTCGGACTCGCGCAGCCCCGCCGGCAGCGCGATCCCGCAGACCGCGCCGCTGCGCTGATAGTCCTTCCAGCCCGAGCCGGAGAGATAGCCGCGAACGACGCATTCGACGGGCAGCATCGCCAGACGCTTGACGACGAGCGCCCGCCCGCGCACGGCTTCGGGGACATCCTCGACGGCCGAGATCACGTGGTTGGGGACGATCTCGCTCGTCAGCTCGAACCAGAACACCGACATCCCGGTCAACACCTGCCCCTTGCCGGGGATCGGCGTCGGGTGAACGGCGTCGAAGGTCGAGATCCGGTCGGAGGCGACCATCAGGATCCGCTCGCCGCCCAGGTCGTAGTTGTCGCGGACCTTGCCTGCGCCGAGCAGCGGGAGATCGAGGGAGTCGAACACTTACCGAAATCTAATCGGAGGAGCGGCTGACACGCGCGGGGGTCGTCTAGGGTTGCGGCGGCATGATCGTCGCCAGCGCCATCTCCACCTTCCAGGCGATCGTGCTCGGGGTTCTGCAGGGAGTCACGGAGCTCTTCCCGGTCTCGAGCCTCGGCCACACGGTGCTCTTCCCGACGCTGTTCGGCTGGCACAACATCGTCGCCTGGCAGTCCAAGCCCGAATCGCCGTGGCTCGCGTTCGTCGTGATGCTGCACGTCGGCAGCGCCGTGGGCCTGTTGATCTACTTCTGGCGCGACTGGATTGCGATTATCCGCGCGTTCTTCAGCTCGATCGCCAAGCGCAGCATCGAGACGCCGACCGAGCGACTGGCCTGGCTGATCATCACGGCGACGATCCCCGTCGGCATCCTCGGCCTGTTGCTCGAGCACCCGATCCGCGTCGCGCTGGCCAAGCCGATCTACGCATCGATCTTCCTGGTCGTAAACGGCGCGATCCTGCTGTGGGCGGAGCGCTTCCGCCGGCGCGCCGATGTCCGCGCGCTGGCCGTGCGGGAGGGACTGAACGCCGAAGGCGCCCGCGATCTGAACACGATGGACTACCGCGAGGCCGCCGTGATCGGGGTCGCGCAGTCCTCGGCGCTGATCGCCGGCATCAGCCGCGACGGCGTCGTGATGACGGCCGGCCTCGTGCGCGGCCTCGACAACAGCGACGCCGCGCGCTTCGCGTTCCTCCTCGCGACCCCGCCGATCCTCGCCGCCGGGCTGCTGAAGATCGGCGACCTGACAGGACCGCTCGGCAACCACGGGATTCGCGGCGCGGCGCTGATCGCCGCCGTGTTCGCCGCCGTGACCGCGGTGATCACCGTCCACTTCCTGACCAGGTTCTTCAAGACGCGCAACCTGACGCCATTCGGGATCTACTGCATCGTGTTCGGCGCGGCGATGGTCATCTACAACGCCTGACATCGGGCGAGGATCGCCAGCCCCGGCGGTGTTGGCCTGTGGCGGGATCCAGCGTTGCAGGGTGTCGATCAGTTGCTCGCGGCGCATCGGTTTGCAGATGTAGCCGTCCATGCCCGCTTCGAGGCATTTCTCGCGGTCGCCGTCCATCGCGTGGGCTGTCATGGCGATCACGGGTGTGTGGTGGCCGCCGTGTTCGCGGCGGCGCAGTTCGGTCGTCGCTTCGTAGCCGTCCATGTGAGGCATCTGGCAGTCCATCAGGACCGCGTCGTAGCGCTGCCTGGAGAGCGGCCGCCAGGGCTTGGCTCCCGTCGCTTACCACAAGACGCGACGGCCGCAGTGTTCGAGCGCGGGGACGGCGACGATCTGGTTCGCGGGGCTGTGTTCAGCGACCAGCACAGGCGGCACGGTCAATCGCGCCGGTTGTGCGGTGGTGCTCACACTGGCGAGGCGGGGCGATCGGCCATCTGTGGGGCTGGGACGGAAAGTGCGACTTCGAACCAGAAGGTGCTGCCGCGCCCCAATCCACTCGTTTCGGCGCCGATCGTTCCGCCCATCAGCTCGACCAGGTCGCGCGCGATCGCGAGGCCCAGGCCAGTGCCACCGTAGTTGCGCGTCGTCGAGGCGTCAGCCTGTGTGAATGGCTCGAACAGGCGATCCAGGGCCGCCGGGTCGACCCCGATGCCCGTATCGGCGACATCGACGCGGATCCGAGCGTCACCGTGCGGCTGTGGCTTTGCGTTGACGCTGACGACGACCGATCCCTCGGTCGTGAACTTGACGGCATTGGAGAGGAGGTTCAAAAGAACCTGGCGCAACCGCCGGCGGTCCCCACGCGCGTATTGCGGCACTTCATCGGCGATTTGCACATCGACCTGGATGCCTGTCGCGTTGGCCTGCAGGCCCGCGACGGCACACACCTGCCCGATCGTCTCGTGCAAGTCGAAGTCGGTGACGTCGAGCTCCAGCTGACCGGCTTCGATCTTCGAGACATCCAGGATGTCGTTGATGATCGCCATCATCTGCTCGCCCGACCGGGCTGCCTGCTCAGCGTAGGAGCGCTGGGAGTCGGTCAGCTCGGTGTCGAGCAGCAGCTCGTTCATGCCGATCACGCCGTTCATCGGCGT
>PMKB01000176.1 GCA_003157595.1 Solirubrobacterales bacterium | reverse complement strand
GGATCGAGACGATGCCGTGCAACTTCCACCTGCGCGCGCTGGCGGCCCAGGTCAAGGACGGCGTCCGCGAAGCTGGCGGCACCCCGATGGAGCTGAACACGATCGCGATCTCCGACGGGATCACGATGGGCACGGCCGGGATGAAGACGTCGCTGGTCTCGCGCGAGGTGATCGCTGACTCGATCGAGTTGGTCGGGCGCGGCCACTACTTCGACGCGATGATCGCGTTGTCGGGCTGCGACAAGACGATTCCGGGCACCGTGATGGCGCTCGCGCGGCTCGATGTGCCCGCCCTGATGATCTATGGCGGCTCGATTCCACCGGGCCGATTCCAGGGCCGCGACGTCACGATTCAAGATGTCTTCGAGGCCGTCGGCGCTCACGCCGCAGGCCGAATGACCGATGCGGAGCTCGCCGAGCTCGAGAGCGTCGCCTCGCCGGGTGCCGGCGCGTGTGGCGGCCAGTTCACCGCCAACACGATGGCAATGGCCTACGAGATGCTCGGGATCTCGCCGATTGGCGACTCCCTGATGCCGGCACAGGAGCCGACCAAGCCGGCTGTCGCCCGCGCCTCGGGCGCGCTGGTCGTCGACGTGCTGCGCCGCGGACTGCGCCCGAGCGCCATGATCACGCGCCACGGCATCGAGAACGCGATCACCGCGATCGCCGCGAGCGGCGGCTCGACCAACGGCGTGCTGCACCTGTTGGCGCTCGCGCGCGAGGCCGGCGTCGAACTCGAGATCGACGACTTCGACACGATCAGCGAGCGCACGCCGCTGTTGTGCGACCTCAAGCCCGGCGGGCGCTTCGTTGCCGTCGACCTCTACCGCGCCGGCGGTGTGGCCCTGCTGGCCCAGCGATTGGCGCAGGCGGGCCTTCTGCATGAGGACGCGCCGACGGTGACCGGCCAGACGATCGGCGAGATCGCCGCGGCGGCTCGCGAGACGCCGGGGCAGGAGGTGATCCGCCCGCTCGCCAATCCGATCAAGGCGACCGGCGGTCTGGCGATCCTGCGGGGCAACCTGGCCCCCGAAGGCTGCGTGGTGAAACTCGCCGGCCACGAGCGTCGCCACCACCGCGGGCCTGCACGCGTGTTCGAAGGTGAGGAGGCCGCGATGGCGGCCGCCACGCACGGTGCGATCGTCGCGGGCGATGTCGTCGTGATCCGCAACGAGGGGCCCGCCGGCGGTCCCGGCATGCGCGAGATGCTGGCGGTCACGGCCGCGCTCAGCGGCGCCGGGCTCGGCGAACACGTGGCGCTGCTGACGGACGGGCGCTTCTCCGGTGCCACTCACGGCCTGATGGCCGGCCATGTCGCACCCGAGGCGGTGCGCGGCGGTCCCATCGCCGCCGTCGCGGACGGCGATGAGATCACCTTCGACATCGATGCGCGCCGCCTCGACGTGGCGCTCAGCGACGAGGAGATCGCAGCTCGGGTGGCGGCCTACCAGGCACCACCCAACCCCGATCTGACCGGCGCGTTGAAGAAATACGCGCGCGTGGTCTCAAGCGCTTCGCACGGCGCGATCACGATCTGAATAGCGCTCGCAGCCGCCGCTCGCGCGCGCCGGCCTGCCCGACGCGCGCGCTCGGTACGGTCCGCGGATTGCGCCGTGCGGAAGGTCGCCGGGCGCTTGCGGCGAACAACGGACAAATCGTGACGATCGCAGCTACAGATCAGCGCGCCGCGCCAGTGGGACGCTGGCCCGCGGCGCTGCGCGACTTCGACGCCGACCTGCGCGTTCGCGCGGCGGCGGAGAAGACACGGCGCGCCTACGGGGGCGACCTCGCTCGCTTTGCGCAGTGGTGCGCGGGGCGCGGCCTCGAGCCCGTCGCGGTGGACTCGCGAGTGTTGCGCCGCTACGCCGCGGCGCTGTCCCAGGGAGGGTTGAGCCCGAGTTCGCTGGCGCGCAACGTGGCCTCGCTGCGCTCGTTCTACCGGATGCTCCGCGAACACGGTCTCATCGCATCCAACCCCGCCGAACTGTTGACGTTGCCGAAGCGTCCGCGCTCGCTGCCGCACGTGCTGCGTCCCGAGGAGCTTGCCCAACTGCTCGACGGGATTCCGCTGAGCACGCCGCTCGAGCTGCGCGACCGCGCAATGCTGGAACTCGCCTACGCCTGCGGCCTGCGCGCCGAGGAGCTCGTGACGCTGACGACCGACTCGGTCGACTTCGACGCCGAGCGGGTGCGGATCGAGGGCAAGGGCTCGAAAACGCGTCTGGTGCCGGTGGGCGAGCCGGCCCTGCGTGCGTTGACGCGCTACCTCGAGCGCGCACGGCCGGCGCTCATGCACGACGATCAGCGTGCGCTGCTGCTATCCAAGTCGGGCCGGCCGCTGTCGACCTCGGATGTACGACGCCGGCTGCGAATCTGGTCGGCGCGGGCCGGCTTGGGCGGCGCCGTGCATCCGCACGCGCTTCGGCACTCCTTCGCGACACATCTACTCAACGGCGGCGCCGACCTGCGCGCGATTCAGGAACTGTTGGGCCATTCGAGCATTTCGACGACACAGGTCTACACTCAAGTAGAGTCTGCGCGGCTGAAGCGCGCCTACGCAAGCAGTCATCCGCGAGCGTAGCTGGCTCGGTCAGCCGGATCCCGGGAGTCCTGTGCAGACGAACGTAAAAGCGGTCGAGCTCCGTGATCTGTGGCGGCGCTACAAGACGTCCAACGATCAGAAGGCGCGCGATCGGCTGGTCGTGGCCTATTCGCCGTTGGTCAAGTACGTGGCCGGCCGGATGGGCGCGGGACTTCCGGCGCATGTCGACGAGGCGGACCTGATCTCCTACGGCCTCGGCGGCCTCATAGCCGCGATCGAGCGCTTCGATCTCAGCCGCGAGATTCGCTTTGAGACCTACGCGATCACCCGCATCAAGGGCGCGATCCTCGATGAGCTGCGGGCGCTCGACTGGGTGCCACGCTCGGTCCGCGCGCGTGCACGACAGATCGAGCGCGCGAACGTCAAGCTCGAGGCCAAGCTGCAGCGCGTGCCGACCGAAGAGGAGCTCGCGGGCGAGATGGAGATGAGCGTCGAGGAGTTTCGCGGCGCGTTGCTGCAGATCGCCAACTCCTCGATCAGGGCGCTCGACGAGCTGTGGAGCCCGTCAGATTCCAGCGGCGACAGCATGTCGCTGCTCGATACGCTGAGCGACGCCAACGCTCCGAACCCCGAGCGCATCGTCGAGCAGAACGAGTTGCGCGACCGGATCGCCGAGGCGCTGGAACGGCTCCCCGAGCGGGAGAAGCTGGTGATCGCGCTCTACTACTACGAGAACCTCACCCTGCGCGAGATCGGCGAGGTTCTGCGCGTGACCGAGTCACGCGTCTCACAGCTGCACACCAAGGCTGTGCTCGGACTGCGCTCGCACCTCACAACGGCTCGCTGATCCGCCCGTCTGCCAAGGCGCGTTCGCGCTATGTTGAGCTCCCCGAAGGAGAGGAGAGATCGCATGGCTTACAGCGCGGAAGCGATTCGCAATGTGGCCCTCGTCGGCCATCGCGGCACCGGCAAGACCTCGTTGCACGAGGCCCTGCTGTTCGAGGGCGGCGTGCTCGCACGCCTGGGCTCGGTCAGCGACGGCACGACCGCGTCCGACGTCGAGGCCGACGAGCAGGCCCGCCAGATGTCGATCTCGATGACACTCAGTTCGTTCGAGTGGGCGGGCCGCAAGATCAATCTGCTCGACACGCCGGGGGAGCCGAGCTTCATCGCCGACGCGCTGGGCGCCCTGCGCGTGTCCGAGTCGGCGATCTTCGTGATCAACGCGGTGATGGGCGCCGAGGTCACGACCCGGAGGCTGTGGAAGGTCGCTGCCGAGCGCGACATCGCCCGGATGCTGTTCGTCAACATGCTCGACCGCGAGCGTGCCGACTTCTACCGCACGCTCGAATCGCTCAAGTCCGCCTTCGGCCCGCACGTCGTGGCAACCGAGATCCCGATCGGCAGCGAGCAGTCGTGCAACGGCGTGGTCGACCTCGTCGACATGCGCGCGTACCGCTACGAGGGTTCCGGCCGTGGCAACGCCACCGAGATCGAGATCCCCGAGCAGGAGAGCGCGCGCGCCCAGGAGTACCGCGAGAAGCTGCTCGACGAGGTCGCCGAGGTCTCTGACGAGCTGATGGAGCGCTACCTCGAGGGTGCCGAGATCTCCCACGAGGAGATCGTCGACGCGCTCAAGCGCGGGACCAACCATGGCTCGATCTTTCCCGTCGTGTGCGGCGTCGCCACACGCAACCTGGGCACCAACCGGCTGCTCGAGGCGATCGTCGAGGACCTTCCGTCGCCCGTCGAGCACGGCGCCTTCGAGACCGACGAGGTCACGCTCGAGCCGCTCGCGGATCGCGAGCTGTTCGCCTACGTCTTCAAGACCCGCGCGGACCCGTTCGCCGGGCGCATCAACCTGCTGCGCGTATATCAGGGAACGCTGGCCCACGACACCCAACTGGCCAACACGCGGTCGCACTCCAAGGAGCGGATCGGCCAGCTGATCGTCTTCGCCGGCAAGGGCACCACGACCGCCGATTCCTTCGGGCCGGGCGACATCGGCGGCGTCGCGAAGCTGAAGGACACGCGCGCCGGCGACTGGCTCGCGGCGCGCGACGAGCCGATCCGGATGCCAACCGAGCGGCTGCCGGCGCCGGTCATGGCGTTCGCGATCGAGCCGAAGACAAAGGGCGATGAGGACAAGGTCTTCACGTCGCTGCGCCGGCTCCAGGAGGAGGATCCGACGATCGATCTGCATCGCGACGCGCAGACGGGCCAGCAGATCGTCGCCGGGCTCTCGCAGATCCACGTAGAGGTGATCGTCGATCGCCTGCGCTCGCGCTTCGGCGCCGAGGTCACGCTGAAGCCGCCGCGTGTGCCCTATCAGGAGACAATTCGCGCCGGGGCGAAGGCGCACGGGCGCCACAAGAAGCAGTCCGGCGGGCGCGGCCAGTTTGGTGACTGCCACATCGAGATCGCACCGCTCGAGCCGGGCGGCGGCTTCGAGTTCGTCGACCGCATCAAGGGCGGCGCGATCCCGAACTCGTTCATCCCGGCGGTCGAGAAGGGCGTTCGCGAGGCGATGGAGCACGGCGTACTGGCCGGGTATCCGGTCAAGGACGTGCGCGTGACGCTGTTCGACGGGTCCTTTCACAGTGTCGACTCCTCCGAGCTCGCCTTCAAGGAGACAGGTGTTACCCAGGCGAAGCAAGCCCTCGAGCAGGCCAATCCGGTCCTGCTGGAGCCGATCATGATGGTCACGATCGCCGTACCCGAGGACACGGTCGGGGACGTGATCGGCGATCTGAACTCGCGCCGAGGACGCCCGCAGGGTATGGAGCCCAACGGCGCCATCACTGAGATCAAGGCTGAGCTGCCGATGGCGGAGTTGCTCGCCTACGCACCAGATCTGCGGTCGATCACCGGTGGTCAGGGCGACTACACGATGGAGTTCCTGCGCTACGAGGAGGTACCGGGCCATCTCGTGGCAAAGGTGCTGGGCGCCGCGGCGCAGGAACCAGTGCGCGCGTGACCGCCGGCTCGGCGGTCGTGGGCAGCGTGCTGCGCTAAGGTGGGCGCGATGGCGACGCGCCAGCTGCAAACGAGCCAACAGCCGGTCGCGTGCGAGGTCTGCGGGCGCTCGCTGCTGCGTGGCGAGCACGCGACGGCCTTCCGCAGCGGCACCGAGCTCCGCACCGTCTGCGAGCTGTGCACCGCGCGGGCGCTCGGTGAGGGCTGGGTCCGCGAGGGGGCACCCGTCGCCGACGCACTGGCGACTCGCACGGTGCGAGCGCGCTCGCTCGTCGGGCGACTGCGCGCGCGCCTGGAGGACAGCCACGGCCTGGGCGCGACGGACCGCGTCGAGGTGGCGGGCGCCGAGCGCCACGTGCGCGCCGTGCCCGCCGACCAGCGCGGCCAGCTTGCTCGCGCGGTGA
The DNA here is from genome assembly GCA_003157595.1 of Solirubrobacterales bacterium. Classification (GTDB taxonomy): domain Bacteria; phylum Actinomycetota; class Thermoleophilia; order Solirubrobacterales; family Solirubrobacteraceae; genus Palsa-513. The sequence continues at coordinate 579 of PMKB01000176.1, read as the reverse complement.
CGCTGTTCAACGCCAGCGAGCACTGCAAGACGCTGTTCGGCGTGATCCGCTCGCTCGGTGCGCCCTACGTGCACGTCGGGCCCGTGAACGGCGAGGTGCTGGTCGAGATCCTGGTCGCCTGGGAGCTGTGCTGGTATCGCTTCGAAGCTGACCTGGAGGGCGACATCGTGCACCGGCGTGCCCAGGGTTACGAGCTGACCGAGCTGGAGGGAGACCTTCCGGAGGCCAACGCCGCTGCCGATCCCGACGGCCGCCTTGCGCTGGCAGTGTAAGCTGGTCGGCATGATTTACTCAGTCGTTCCGCGCGAACTCGAGGATCAGCTGTTCGATCGGCTCTCAGCGCACTACGCCGAGCAGGCCGACGTCGAGGTGATCGTCGACCGCCGCCAGGGCGAGCGCCGGGCGCGACGCGCTGCCGCCGACGCCGAAGTGCGTCAGCAGCGCGAGCTTCGTGATCGACGTCGCCGCCGCGCCGCCGGGGATTTCGCCCCGCTGCACGGCGAAGGATCGCTGATCACCGCGGCGTGAAGGTCGTCGTCCACGTCGACGGCGGCTCCCGGGGCAACCCGGGGCCGGCCG
>PMKB01000135.1 GCA_003157595.1 Solirubrobacterales bacterium | reverse complement strand
CGGCGGCGATGATCGCGGCCTTGAGGCCGGCAGCGGACTTGCCCGATGTCGCGTCGGCGATCGCATTCAGGGACTTGCCCCCCGTCAACTCGGCACGCAGAGTGCTCCCGCTGATCCCGAGGTATTGCAGCGCGGCGGCGTTGGCGCCACCAAGTCCGCGCCTGAGCCCGGCACCGCCGAAGCTGCGGCGCAAGCCGCCGCCGAGGAACGGAGCGCTGGTGCTCTGCGCGATGCGCTGCTCGAGCGAGGTGGCCTCGGTTTGCGTCAGGCGGCCGGCGGCGACCGCCGCGTCGATCTGGTCGCTGTCCGCCGCTTTGATCGCGTTGGTCAGCGCGGTGGACGAGACGCCGAGCCGACTGGCGAGGTCGTTGATGTAGGCCTGATCACCGGAGCCGGAGGAGCTCTGCGTGGCGGCGACCGCGACGGCTGCACCGCCCAGCATGGAGACGGCCGTCGCTGCGATCACGAGTTTCTTGTTCAAGAAGGACTTCATTGGGGATTCCTTTGTGATCGCGGGGGATGGGTTTCCATTGAAGCGCTCGGTGCTGTCCCCCGGCTAAACCGCTGCGAAGCGCGCGATAAGTTCAGCCGAGCGCCGGGCCCGCCGAATCGGCCGGCCGATTCGGTCCAACCGGCTCGGCTGCGCCGCATGGCCTCAGCGGTCTTTTACGGATGAAACAACTCCGCCGCCGCGCTTTGCTGAGCACAGAGTGTCTGGCGCCAGAACTTCCAACGCTAACGCCGCGCTGTCAGCCGGTGCGCGTCGCGGCACGAGTTCGCGCGAGCGGGTCGAGTTCGCGCTCGCCCACCAGGAGGCCGACCGCGTTCCGCTCGACCTCGGTGGCGGCCTGGTCACGGGGATGCACGTCAGATCCGTCTACCTTCTCCGCCAGGCGATCGGCCTCGATCCGCCCGGCACGCCCGTAAAGGTGATCGAGCCTTACCAGATGCTCGGCGAGATCGGGCCCGACCTGATGGATGCGCTGGGCGTCGACGTCGTCGGCGTCGGCCGGCCGACCAACATGTACGGGTTTCGCAACGACAACTGGAAGCGGTGGAGCGCGTTCAACGGCACTCCGTTGCTCGTCCCCGGGGACTTCCCGACGGACCCGGAGCGCAACGGGGACATCCTGATGTACCCCTGCGCCGACCGTTCCGCGCCGGCCTGCGCGCGGATGCCCAAGACCGGCCTGTACTTCGATTCGATAATCCGTCAGGACCCGATCGACGAGGAGCATCTCGATGCCGCGGCCAACCTCGAGGAGTTCGCTCCGATCAGCGACGAAGCCGTCGAGCACATTCGTGCCGAGGTGGCACGCCTGCTGCCGAGCGGTCGCGCGATCCTCGCCGACTTCGGCGGGATGGGCTTCGGCGACGTCGCGCTGGTCCCCGGCCCGACGCTCCGCCACCCGAGAGGAATCCGCGACCTCGAGGAGTGGTACATGAGCCTCGTGAGCCGGCCGCAGTACGTTTATGAGGTCTTCGACCGCCAGGCCGAGATCGCGCTCGCGAACCTGGCCCGGATCCATGCGGCGATCGGCGACGGCGTCACCGCCGTCTTTGTCACCGGCGCCGACTTCGGCACCCAGGAGGGGCCGCTGATCTCGCCGAAGACGTACCGCACGCTGTTCAAGCCGTTCCACGTCCGCGTCAACGACTGGATCCACGCCAACACCGGCTGGAAGACGTTCATCCATTCGTGCGGGTCGATCTGGCGACTGCTTGACGACATCGTCGACGCGGGCTTCGACGCGCTCAATCCGGTCCAGACGTCGGCGGCGAACATGGATCCACGACAGCTGAAGCAGGCCTACGGCGATCGGGTGACCTTCTGGGGCGGTGGCATCGACACCCAGCAGGTGCTCCCATTCGGCACGCGCGAGGAGATTCGCGCGATGGTGCGCGACCGCATGCGCGTCTTCGGGCCTGGTGGCGGCTTCGTCTTCAACCCGATTCACAACATCCAGGCCGGCGTTCCGGTCGAGAACCTGCTCGCCCTGTACGGCGCGGTCGAGGAGTTTCGGGGCTATCCGATCGGCGACCCGGCGGCCTAGAGGGGAGAAACCGATGGCTGCACTCGATGAGCTTCGTGAAGCCGTCATCGACGGCCAGTTGGCTGTGGCGGTCGAGCAGACCAAGCGTGGCCTGGAGGAGGGAATTCCGGCGCAGACGCTGTTCGACGACGGCCTGATGGCTGCCATGCGGCGTGTCGGGGAGCTGTTCGAAGAGGGCGAGGTATTCGTCCCCGAGATGCTGGTCGCCTCGCGCGCGATGACTGCGGCACTCGAGGTCCTGAAGCCCGAACTGGTCGCAGAGGGCGCCAGCACCTCCGGGCGAGTCGCGATCGGCACCGTGATGGGCGATCTGCACGACATCGGCAAGAACCTGGTCGCGATGATGCTCCGAGGCAACGGCTTCGAGATCGACGATCTCGGCACCGACGTGTACCCGGAGCGGTTCGTCCAGGCGATCCGCGATGGGGCCGAGGTCGTCGCGATGTCGGCGCTCTTGACGACGACGATGACCAACATGCGGGCGGTCGTCGAGGCGATCGGCGAGGCCGGGCTGCGCGAGGGCGTCGCGGTCGTGATCGGCGGCGCACCGATAACCCAGACCTTTGCCGAGGAGGTCGGCGCGGACGGCTACGCCCGCGACGCCTCCAGCGCCGTCCGGATGGTCGAGCAGGTCCTCGGGCGCGTGCGTGCCACCAATGGGCCCTGAACCGCCGCAGGTCAGCATCGACATCGAGCCCGTTGGCCGTCGCGTCCAGGTGGCGGTCGGCACGACGATCCTCGCTGCGGCGCAGTCGGTGGGCGTTGGCGTGGCAGCGGCGTGCGGCGGTGCGGGCACCTGCGGTTGCTGCCGGGTCCGGATCGCCGGCGGCGAACTCACGGCTGCGTCCGAGGAGGAGCGCCGGCTGCTGGGCGAGCCCGCGCTCGCCGCCGGCCTGCGCCTCGCCTGCCAGGCGGGCGTGCGAACGGACGTGCGCATCGTGATTGGGCCCGAGTCGCTGACCGCGACCCAGCGCCTGCAGCTGGAGGGCCTGGGGGCGGATGTCTCGCTCGACCCGCCGGTCGTGGGCTTCGAAGTCGTTCTGGAAAGGCCGGCGCTGGAGGACCTGCGTGCCGACGCCACGCGCCTGCTCGACGCTCTCGCCGCGACGCGCCCGCCGGTCGAAGCCACGGGACGGCCGCCGATCGGACTCGCTGTCCTGACCGAGCTGCCGGCTGCGCTGCGCGCCCAGGACTGGTCGGGGCGGGTCGCGCTGCACCGGCCGCGGGGCGAGGTGGTGGCGATCCGCCCGCCGGCCGCTCGACTGCTCGGGCTGGCCGTGGACCTCGGAACGACGAAGCTCGCCGCCTATCTCGTGGATCTCGACACGGGAAGCACCGTCGGGCGAGCCGGCGCCGTAAATCCGCAGATCGGCCGCGGCGAGGACGTGATGAGCCGCATCGCCTACGCCAACACGGGGCCGGCTGCGAGGGCAGAGCTTCGCGCGGCTGTGGTTGAGGCCGTCGGCCGCCTCGCGGCGGAGCTGTGCGCCGCCGGCGAGCGCGATACGGACGCGATCGTCGACTGCGTCGTGGTCGGAAACACAGCGATGCACCACCTCTTCGCCGGCTTGCCGGTGCGCCAGCTTGGTCAGGCCCCCTACGTCGCCGCCGTCAGCGATCCGCTCGATCTGGCGGCCGGGGACCTCGGCCTTTCGCTTGCCGGCGGTGCGAGGGTCTACCTGCCGCCGCTGATCGCCGGCTTCGTCGGCGCCGACCACGTCGCGATGTTGCTCGCAACCGAGGCCGCCGAGGCGAGTTCGACCGTGCTCGCGCTCGACATCGGCACCAATACCGAGATCAGCCTCGCGCACGGCGGTCGCCTCTGGAGCTGTTCCACCGCCTCCGGACCGGCATTCGAGGGTGCGCACATCACCGACGGCATGCGGGCGGCTCCCGGCGCGATCGAGCGCGTCCACTATGGCGACGGGCGCTTCTCGGTCCAGACGGTCGACGAGCGCCCGGCGGTGGGCGTGTGCGGCTCTGGCATCCTCGACGCCGTCGCCGAGGGGCTTCGCGTCGGCATCGTCGACGCGCGCGGCGGACTCGCCCGCTCACATCCGCTCGTCGCCACCGACAACGGTCGACCGCGGTGCGTGCTCGTGGGCGCCGCCGATACGGGGCACCACCGCGACATCGTCTTCACACGCTCGGACGTCGGCGAGATCCAGCTCGCCAAGGGCGCGATCCGCGCAGGCACCGAGCTGCTGCTGAGCGCAGCCGGGATCGAGAGCGTCGAGGTGGACGAGATCGTTGTCGCCGGCGCGTTCGGCACCTACCTCGACCTTCGCAGCGCGGTCCGTGTGGGCCTGCTGCCCGACCTGCCGCTGGAGCGCTTCCGCCAGGTCGGCAACGCCGCCGGCGCGGGCGCGCGGCAGCTGCTGCTCTCGCGCGATCGCCGCCTGCTCGCGGTCGAGCTCGCCGGTCGCGCCGAGTACCTTGAGCTGACGACGCACCCGGAGTTTGCCGAGCACTTCGTCATGGCGATGGGCTTCTGATGAGCAGCGCCGTCCGAACCTATACGGGCCTGGCGATCACCGACCTCGACGAGTTCCTGCCGCCGACGAATTGCCCGAGGACGAGCAGATGCTGGTCGAGTCGATGAGCGGAGCGCTCGACTCGACCAAGGTGCGCCTTGACCAATACGACCTCGATGGCGTCGCATGAAACCGCGCGACCGCGTCGCCGCCGCCCTCGATCACCTCACGCCGGACCGCTGTCCGTTTCAGGCGACGTTCACCCCGGAGTTCGCCGCCCGTCTGCGTAGCGACCTGCGCCAGGACGCCGGCGGCACCTACAACCCGCACGGTGGCGGAAACAGCTACGAGCTCGAGCTGGCGCTCGGCGAGGATCTGCTGCTGACGTCCGTCGGCTGGGCGAACTCCTATTACCAGGACGGCGACACCTACGTGGACGAGTGGGGGGTGGGCTGGCGCGCGGTTCCGTACGCGACGCGGTTCGGCCCGGGGCATTACACCGAGCCGTCCGTTCACCCGTTAGCCGACAGAGCCGCTTTGAGCGCCTACCGCCCGCCCGACCCCGGCCGGGCCGAGCTGTATGTGGACTCAGCCGCTGCGATCCGGGACTTTGGCGAGGACTACTGGATCGTCGGCGTCACGGTGACGACGATCTTCGAGGCCGCCTGGGCGCTGCGCGGACTCGAGCGGCTGCTGATGGACTTCATCGAGGACCCGGACCTGGCTGAGGAGATCCTCGAGATCCCCTACCGCTACCACCTCGCAGCTGCCGAGCAGCTCGTGCGACTGGGGGTCGACACGATCTGGCTTGGCGACGACATCGGCCAGCAGGCCGGTCTGCTGATGTCGCCCCGCCACTGGCGACGGTTTCTCAAGCCGCGCATGGCTCACATGGTCGCGACGCTGAAGGCGCTCAACCACCGGCTGACGATCGCCTACCACACCGATGGTTGCGTGTACGCGATCATTCCGGAGCTGATCGAGATCGGCATCGACATCCTCAACCCGGTCCAGCCGGTCGCGATGGACCCCGCCAAGCTCAAGCGCGAGTATGGGGGCGAGCTGTGTTTCTGGGGGTCGATCGACGAGCAGCACACGCTCCCGTTCGGCAGCCCCGACGACGTTCGGCGTGAGGTCCGTGAGCGGATCGCGACGCTCGGAGCCGGCGGTGGGCTGATCCTCGGACCCACACACCACCTCCAGCTCGACACGCCGCTCGAGAACTTCTGGGCGATGACCGAAGAGGTGACGGGCCGCACTCGCGCCGGTGGCTCAGGTTAGGCGTCAAGGCGGAACCGTCAACAGAGGCGCCACTCTCCGGGGTGCGCTGCCAGACCACGACGGCCTCCTCGCCGCTCGTGCCGAGCGAAGGCGAGCTGACGGCTGGCGGCCCGGGCGGCCCTCACCCTGTGGAGCGGCGCCGGCATGCGTGCCTTTCACGGTGGGGCGCCAGCCCCCATGAAGTCCTGGTTCAGGCGAGCGCGCTGGCAGGGAGCACGTAGTGCGGAGATCGCTCGGGGGCTGAGCCGCTCGATCCGTGCAGCCCATGGCCGCCCGCCGCGGGCGCCACCGTCTCGGGCGCCCCGCCGTGGGCGATGATCCACTCTCTGATCGCTGCGAAGTCCCCGCCCTCGGCAAGGATCGCGGCGCGCCCGACGACGAAGCCGCCGGAAGCGTGCGGCCGCGCCAGCCTTGCGATCACGGACCTGATTTCGTCTGATTCCATGTTCACGCCGCGGAACGTTCTCGGGGATCGCTCACGCGGGGGGGACGCGAGTCAGCGCGCGTGGCGACGTGGCCGATGGCGTCCGCAACCCCGGCCGGCACGCGATCCGGAAGGCTGAGCATGCGCTCACACATGCGCCAGCTCCAGCGCGGAACGCCGGCGCGCAACGCTACGGTAGGTCCGCTCGTAGGCGGCGGCCACGACATCGGCGTCGCAGTGGGCGGCGACCCAGGCGCGGCAGTCGCGCGCGACGATGCTTGGCAGCCGAGCGATCGCCGCGGCCATCGCCTGCTCGTCGTCGACGAGAAAGCCCGTCCGGCCCTCCACAATGAGCTCGCGTGCGGCGCCCTCTGCGAAGGCGATCACCGGTGTTCCGCAGGCCAATGCCTCGACCATGACCATGCCGAATGGCTCCTCCCAGCGGATCGGCATCAGCAGTCCTCGCGCGTGGGCGAACAGTGAGCGCTTCGCAGTTCCAGCGACCTCGCCGATGAAACGCACGCTGCTGCCGTCGAGGTGCGGCGCCACCTCGCGGTCGAAGAACGCCTGCTTCCCGGGTTGGATCACGCCCGCAAGCACCAGCGGGACGCCGGCCGCGCGGGCGGCCGCGATCGCGCGATGCGGGCCTTTTTCCGGTGTCATCCGGCCGATCCACAGCAGGTAGTCGTCCTTGCGCTCCTGCAGCGGCCAGGCGCTCACATCGAGCGGGTTGGGGATCACCGTCATCGGGCCGAGTCCCGCAGGCGCCGATGCGAGTTGCGCGCGGCTGATGCCCACGAGCGTCGCCTTCTCGGCGTGGCGGAGGTAGAAAGCCGACGTGTTGGGGGTGAACTGCCCGTGAAGGGTATGGACGATCGGCGTGACGATGCGGTCCGCCATCGCGACAGCGGTGAAGCCGCAGTGATCGTGGATGACGTCAAAGGGACAGTGGGGGAAAGCGAGATCGATTGCCTCAAAGGCCCGCGAGACATGGTCGACCTCGTACAGCGAGCGCTCGATCTCGTCCGGGTGCGCTGCGGCGAGCAGTGTCACAACGGTCGCGCTCGAGGCCGACCCGGGCGCGCAGAAGAGCGTCACGGCATGCCCTCGCCGGACCAGGGCTTCGGTCAGCGCGCTCACGACCTCCTCCACGCCACCGTAGCCAGGTGGCGGAACGGAGATCCAGGGTGGAGCGAGCATCGCGACACGCAGCGGCGCTTCCGGAGGCGGATCGCCCGCGGCCGCCGATACGGCCGGCGGTTGCGACGGCCGTTCGCGGTCGAGCCTGTGAACCGCTGGTGTAGACACGAGACCCACCGGTCCTCCAACTGCAGCCCTCTCAGGGCCGGCGGTCGCGGGTAGAGAGGTCAGGAAGGACCGCGCGAGCGCACGACCGCGGGCACGCCGTCCACGATCGCTCACCGAGCTTACCAGCAGAGGGTCAGCGTCCAGATCGATCGTTTCTGGGATGACGGGGCTGGTCACGATACATCTCGTTTCGGTGGGTGAACGGTGGCGACGCGCGAGCGCTCGCGCCGTGGTCCTGTGGCCGCTAAAGGCCGCGACGGCCGCGCCGACGGCCGAAGCCGAAGCCGGAAAGCAGCAGAATGACGATGACGATCAGAAGGATCGTGATCATGAACAGCTCCTTTGGGTCCGATGTGTCGGCCGACGCATGTCTACTTCCGTCCCCCGAGGCTGCTCAGACCGTCGGTGACCTTGTCGACAACGGTCTCTACGGCGTGAGCGATCGAATGCTTGGCATGCTCGAGCCGGTCCTCGTCCTTGGGCTGCTCCTCGGCTGCCGGCGCGACGGGTTCCGTCAGGGGTTCTGCTGCTTGTGTCTCGGTGTCGGTCATCAATCCTCCGTCGGTGTTGTCAGGCGCAGTGCGCCTGTCTGGGTCAGCTGGTTGTCAGCCGCGCCGTGGCGCGGCGAGTGATTGGGCGAGCCGGCCGGCGCCGTGCGAGCTTGCGGGCGGTTGGTCATGAGGGGACCAGGTTGCCGTTCGACGCTGGTGGCAGAGCGGGTGGGGCGGGCAGCCCGCCGGCCGCGTCGGTCTCGCGGGCCAGGAAGGCGCCGAGCTCTTGGATCGTGCTCATCAGCGGCGCCGGAAACACGACCGTGGAGTTCTTGTCAACCGCTATCTCGACGAGCGTCTGCAGGTTGCGCAGCTGAAGCGCGAGCGGGTGGGCCATCATCACGTCGGACGCCCGGGCGAGCTCGCCTGCGGCGAGTGCCTCGCCCTCGGCGGCGATGATCTTGGCGCGCTTCTCGCGTTCGGCTTCGGCCTGACGGGCCATGGCGCGCTTCATCGTGTCGGGGAGCTGGATGTCCTTCAGCTCGACGGTTGTGACCTTGATGCCCCATTCCTCGGTCTGGATATCGAGGATCTCGCGGATGTTCTGGTTGATCTTGTCGGTCTCCGACAGCGTCTCATCGAGCGTGTGACGCCCGACCACCGAGCGCAGCGTGGTCTGGGCGATCTGGTTGATCGCCTCGGCGACGCTCTCGATCGCGACCACGGCGCGGATCGGGTCCTCGACGCGGTAATACGCAACCGCGGAGACGTCGATGCTGACGTTGTCGCGGGTGATGATGCCCTGCGACTGGATCGGCATTGTGATGATCCGCAATGACACGCGATCGACGCGGTTGATGAGCGGCACGAAGAAGATCACTCCCGGTCCGCGCGCGCCGTCCTTCACGCGCCCGAGGTGAAACACCACCGCGCGCTCGTACTGTTTGAGGATCCGCACCGACGCCGCGAGGGTCAGTCCGACGAGGACCACGACTGCGATCAGGACGTAGGCGATCAAGCGGATCCGCTCCCGGGGGCAACGCGGGCATGCGGTGCTGCACACCGCGCTCGGCAGTCAGCTGTCGTGGTGTCCACGCGCGCAGCGGCCTCCGTGTCGTAACGGCGGCCGGCAGCATCGAGTGGCGCCGCGGCTCTGCATGTGCCGCCTGCGATCGAAGCGGTGAGAACAACATGTGCGTCGGGCACAGCTACCTCCGGGTTTGCGGATCCTCGGAAGTCAGGCCGCGTTGCCGGCTCTCTGCCGACCCCACGGTGAATGCCCTCGAATCCCAACGCTACTCTCCATGTCAAGCGGCGGTCGGCGTGTCGCAACTCGGCCCGCCGACCCGCGGCAGAGCTTCGAGCGGGCGAGGCGCAGGACGTCGAGTGATGCACAGCGGAGCCCCTTGCTACACCGCTCGCCGGACCACGCGGTTCGTTTCGACCAGTCCGCCGGTGCGTGTGTCTGCGTGGACGACGATCACCATCGGCGGTCCGCCGAAGCATGCGTTCGTCTCGCCCTCACCCGCGGACTCGATCGAGCTCATCGCGGATCACCTGGCTGAGCCGGCGGCGCAGGCGCCGGTGTTGTTGTGGCGGCGGAGGGGCGTGGGGCGCGCGTGCGCAGGCGAAACACCATCGTGATCAGGGTCCCGAGCAGCCAGCCGATGATCGCGGCGAACAGCGTCAGCCAGACCAGCGGCACCGTCGAGTGCGCGAACACCCAGTCGACGCGTACGCGGTGGGTGTTGGTGGTGGCGAGTGCCACGACATAGACGAGCAGCACAAGCGCCGACAGGGCGTAGAGGTGCAGCCGCGTACGGTGCGCCATGCGGCGCGCGCGAGCACGCTTACTCTCGCCTACGGACCGTGCCGGCGGCTCGGTGGTGACTGCCGGCGCGGGGGGGTCGGTGGACGGATCGCTTCGGAGCGCTGGAGAGGCGATCTCCTCACCGGCCGGAGCGTCGATCAGTTCGGGTGCGGCATTGTGCGACATGAGGATCTCCTTGCGTGCTCGCGGTCGTGCGCGGTGTTGCGGCTTGGTGCTCAAGCCTCACGCCGCGACGCCGGCGACGGCACGGGCTGCCTGGTAGGTGATTGCGCGGGGGTTGCTGTGCGATCGGCGCCGCTCCGGGCTCGTCTGCGCCGTCGCACGGCGGGGCGCGGCGCACGTCGCGTTTCGCGCGGCGGAGGAGTCACGCAGACCGGCGCGGGCGCGGACGAGCAGCGACTTCACGCCTGACACGGTCGTGTCCATCGCGATCGCGATCTGCTGGTAGGCGAACCCGTCGATCTCGCGCAGCAGCAAAGCCGTGCGCTGCGTGTCTGGAAGTGCGTGCACGTCGTCGACCAGTTCACGGAACTGCTGGCGGCTGACCAGCTTCTCAACCAGCGTGCCGCCTTTCGCGGCATGCTGGTCATCGAGCGTGTCAACCCCGACCGTGCGCGCGCGGCGCAGCTCGTTGATGCAGCGGTTTCGCGCGATCCGGTAGAGCCACGGCCGCACCTGGATCTCACGCTCGTCAGCAAGCAGTGCGCGAAACGCCGCGGCAAACACGTCCTGCAAGGCATCCTCGGCGTCCTCCTTGGACCCCAGGATCTTCCAACAGAACCACAACAGTCGCGACTGATAGCGCGCCGCGAGAGTTTCGAAGGCGCTATGGCGGCCTTGGCGGAGCCGTGCGACCAACTGCTCGTCCGTGCACGCGTCAAGCACGCCATCGGAGCCGTCGATCAGCGGGGTGCAGAAATGCTGCGTGTGGGTCGGTTCAGGCATCGTGCCTCCGGAGTCAGATGAACTCGCGGAAGTCGGCTCGTGTTGCCCGTCCACTCGCTGCGGACCGACCTCACGTGTGTGCCCTCCGTTCTGCAGTCTACTCTGCATGCCGACCGAAAACCAGCGGCCTCTCAGCGGTGCCGGCGCAACGGCTGAGTCTCGTGTCTCAGCGCGTCGCTGCGTCCGGCCGGGCCGGCGGGATCTCGTCGTGGTCGATGAGATCGGTGGGGGCGAGGATGAAGACCTCGCACATCATGTCTGGGTGCTGCTGATTGCCGCTCATGAAACCGATCACGCGCCGGCCGGTGGCCGTCTCGATGACCTCTTCGAAGCGCTGGCGCATCAGCTCCTGGAATTCCATCCGCTGCTGGATGACAGCCGTGCCGCGGCCGCCCTCGAGCAGGGTCTCCTCAACCCGCGAGAAGCCGCCGCGCAGCACGCATACCACGAGGTCGTCGGCGTAGTAGGACTTGGTCCGGGTCGGACCGTGGCCGTAGAACTCCTTCAGCAGCGCGACCATGCCGTCGGAGATCGCGGTCAGCACATCACCGTGGACTCGCGGCGGAGCCTGGACGTCGTTTGCGCTCATCGCGCGGGAAATGAATGTGGTGCGGGACGTGGTGCGCTCACTTGAACGCGTAAAGCGTACCCAAGTCTAGCGCGATGGTGTGGATGAGGATCGCTGGTCGGGTCCCCGCCATTCGCCTCGCGCGGCTCGCGCTTGGTCCGCCGAGGGACCAGAGAGCAGGCCCCACGCCGGATATCGCCGCGAGGATCTGCGGGGCTTTGCGCAACTTTCCGGCGCACGGACGCTCTATAGGACTGATGTCGCGCATCAAACGAATGCTGACGGGCGCGTTCGCGCTGGCCGTCGTTGCGCCCGCCGTGCTCCTCTCGGTGGCGGCGGCCGCCCCGAAGCATCATCCGGTGGTGGGGATTGGTGATGACAAGGGGGATATGTTCAGCGATCCGCGGTTTTTGGCGTTGGGGGTCAAGGCGGTGCGTTATGACATGTCGTGGGATGGGTTGTCGGTGACCTATCAGCGGCAGGAGGCGACGTCGTGGATGGATGCGGCGAAGAAGCATGGGTTGAGCGTGTTGGTGACGATTGATCATTCTGATCGGGTGATTTATAAGAAGGTCAAGGTGCATGGGAAGACGAAGAGGAAGGCGTTCAGTCAGAGTCGGGTGTTGCCGACGCAGGCGCAGTACATGAGTGCGTTCAGGGCGTTTCGCAAGCGTTTTCCGTGGGTGAAGGAGTTCGTGACCTGGGATGAGACGAACTGCTATTGCGAGGTCACCTACAACAAGGAGGCCAAGATTGCGGGCTTCTATCGCGGGATGCGCTCGGCCTGTTCGTCGTGCACGATCCTCGCCGCCGAGTTCCTCGACACCGACAAGCAATACGCGGTACCGATGAAGACCTGGGCCAACGGATTCGTCAAGGCGCTGGGCTACCAGCCGGGGTACTGGGGCCTCAACGACTACGAGGACGCCAACAAACTCGTCAGCACGCAGACGCGCCAGTTACTGGGCCTTGTTCGTGGCAACATCTGGCTCGCCGAGACGGGCGGGATCGTCAATCGCCACAACGGCACCAAGCACCCGGGCTTCCCCCAGAACGCCACCCACGCTGCGAAGGTCGACACCTACATCCTCGACAAGATCGGTTCGCTGAGTCCACGGATCCAGCGGATCTACCTCTACGAGTGGGACGCCAAGACCCCGCACGACAGCTGGGACACGGCGCTGATCTCCTACAACACCATTCCCCGCCCGGGCTACAAGGTGCTCGCCAACACGCTCGACGCCTGGGGGATCAAGCCGAATTGCACGATCTCACGGGTCCCGCCTGCGTGCGCGAAGCTCAAGCCAGGAACGACCGGACCGACAGGACCGACCGGCGCGACCGGCGCAACCGGCGCGAAGTCGTGAGCGGCGGAGCTGCTGCGCGGGCCGGGCGCAGGTCCTGCGCCGCCCGCTGAGCCCCGGCCGCGTCGAGCCCGCGATCCGCGCAGCGCGTCGAGCGCCGAAGCTAGGCCGCCGACAGCGGGTTCTGGATCGCCAGGCGCATCGTGACGAGGTAGGCGCAGGCGATCAAGGTCGCGATCCGCAGTCTGCGGCTCGGGCTCAGCGACGCCGGCAACAGCGCCCACAGCCCGTACCAGGGGACCAGCCAGACTGTCGCGGCGAGCAACGCAAGCGTCGCCCAGCCGTAGGAGTCCAGCCAGTGGGCGCCGCGCCAGGTGCGCCACAGCGTCACGACGAGCACGCAGCCGAACAGCGCGAGCAAGACGATCCTGACGCTCAGCGCAAGCTGGCCCAGGCCGAGCAGCTGTGAGATCTCGGCGGGGACGCTGTGTCCGGCGACCTCCTTCTGCTGCTTCAGCAGCGCTCCCGCGAGCCCGAACAGGTGTGGGCCGAACGCGATCACCGCGATCACCGTGACCGCCACCGCGGTCAGCGCCATCGCCGCGGCCACGCGGCCGCGGCGCCGTGCACCGAGCAGCGCGAACGGCAACGCCAGCGCCGCCGAGGCTTTGATGGCGGCTGCGGCGACCAGGGAGACGCCGCCGCGCAACTCCGCCCCAGCCAGGATGCAAAGCGCCCCGGCTGCCACCAGCATGCCGAGCAGCGCCTCGTTGTGCGCGCCGCCAACGGCGAACACGAGGACCACGGGATTGAGCCCGTAGAAGGCGATTGCACTGCGCTGCGAGCGCCCGATGCGAGGCGCTGCGCGCCAGATCAGCACGACGGTGGCGAGGCTCGTCAGCGCCGCGATCGCCTTGAAAGCCCACACCCCGCCGGCGATCCCGAACGGTACGAGGGCGTCGCTCAGCAGCGTGAACAGCGGACCGTACGGCGTCGTCAGATTCGTCCAACCGAGCAGCTGGTAGATCGCGTCGTTCGGCGCCGTGGCCGCGGTGTGGCTGTAGGGGCTGAGCCCGTGCAGCACGTCCAGGCGGGCAAAGCCGATGTAGCCGAACACGTCGCCGGAGAGCAGCGGCGGCGCGAGCAGCGCCGCGAGGTGGGCGAGCACGATTGCGCCCCACAGGCGCCGCGAGGAGATCGCGCTCGCGCAGCCCAGCGCGACCAGGTAGCAGGCGCAGATCACCACCACCAGCAGTTCGAGCTCGACCGTCGAAGCGCGCAGGCCCAGGCCGTGCAGCGGTCCGGCGAGCCAGCCGGGGAAGAAGTGCGGGCTGGCCTCGGCGACGGCCTTCGAGGCTGCCGCGGCGGTCGTGATCGCCAGCAGCGCCATCGCGGCGACGAGTCCGACGAGCGCCAGCGTGCCGGCGCTGGCCGCTTGCCGACCGGCGCTGGCGGCCGCGGGGATGGCGGCGTGGCGGCGCTCGGGCGCGTCGCTGGGCGGGTGTTCCAGGCCCTGGCCGGGTTGCGGCAAAGTGCGGGTCGCCACGCCACCATCATCCCGGCTCGGCGACCGGGAGAGTCCTGCGGTCCATCTGCGGCCGGCCGACTGGGGCCGGCGCGTCGCGCGGCGGCCGGGCCAGCGTCCGCCCAGGCCCTGCGGCGGCGTGACTTTTCGTATCAATTTCTTACTTTTCGCCGTCTCGACCGGTACAGTTGATGGACCCGTCGGCCTCCAATTTCGCGCGGGCGGGTGGCACACGGCCGCCAAACATCGCATTGCGTCTCCGCCGCCAAAACGATCTCACGGTTCCGCGCGCCTCCGGGCCGCGCCGCGTGCTGATCCTCTCAGCCGACGTCGGCGAGGGACACGCCGCGGCCGCGCGTGCGCTGAAGCAGCAGCTTGAGGGCTGCGGCGAGCCGGTCGAGGTCGAGATCATCGACGGGCTTGCGGCGATGGGCGAGCGCCTGCGCTCGGCGGTGGAGGACGGCTACCGCACCCAATTGCGCGTCTCGCCGCGTTCCTACTCGTTCTACTACTGGATGCTCGGGCACCTCGCGCCGGTGCGATTCATCACCAAGCAGGTGCTCTGCCGGTTGGGTGCCAGCTCGCTGCGCGGGGAGATCCTGCGGCGCGATCCCGACGTGGTCGTCTCGACATATCCGGCGATCACCGTGGTGCTCAGCCACCTGCGACGCCGCCGGCTGCTCGACATCCCCACCGTCGCCACGATCACCGACATGACCGGACTGTTCTTCTGGGCGCAACGCGGGATCGACACGCACCTCGTCATGTACGACGCATCGGTTCGCGACGTCGAGCGAATCGCCGGTCGCGGCAGCGTCCAGATGGTCCGGCCGCTGATCGCCGCCGAGTTCCTCGAGCCGCGCGACCGCAGCGCGGCGCGCGCGGCACTCGGGCTGTCGGACGCGCGGCGTGTCGTGGTGGTCTCCGGCGGGGGCTGGGGTGTCGGCGACCTCGAGGGCGCCGTCGAGCAGCTGCTCGCGCTCCCCGATGCGACCGTGATCTGCCTCACCGGTCGCAACGAGTCCGCGCGCGCGCGGCTCTCAGAGCGTTTCGCCTCCGCAGCGCGTGTGCGCGTGATCGGGTTCACCGATCAGATGTCGGATCTGCTGGCCGCGGCCGACGTTCTCGTTCACTCGACCGGCGGCGTGACCTGCTTGGAGGCGATGGCGCGAGGCTGCCCGGTCGTTTCCTACGGCCTGCCGGTCGGCCACGCGAAGCTCAACACCCGTCTGATGGCCAAGCACGAGTTCCTGCTGCTGGCGGAAGACTCGCGGGAGCTCGTCGCGCACGTTGAGCGCGGTTGCCGCGAGCGGGCCCCGCGGCCGGCAACGGCCTCGCGCGGGGCGGTGCTCGACGCCGCCTCGGCGGTGCTCGCCGCGCACCGGCGGATCAGCCCGCTGGCGGCCTGGCGGATGCGCGTGGTCGGCGTCGGCGTCGCCGTCCTGATGTCGCTCGGCGCGGGCTTCTGGGTGATGTCGACCGACGAGGTCGCCGCGTTCGCAAGTGTGCTCGGGATCCATCCGGTTAAGGCGCTCAAGACCGATCGACCGGCTGTCGCCCTGCTCGTCCGCGCGCCGGCCGGGGCGCTGGCGACCGTCGCGCGTCGGCTCGGACGCGATGGTCTCGAGGCCTCGATCGCCACGACGACGCCGCTTGCTGCGCCCACGATGCTGACCCTGAGAGCGAACGGGGACGTGCCCATCCCCACGCTTCGCCACGTTGGCCTGTTCGGTTGGATCCGCACCTCGAGCCAGCTGCGCCACGAGGCGCGGGCGCTGCACCTGCACCACCACTTCTACTACCTCGAGCCGCACGACCCGAGTTTGGGAGAGCTGCTGCTCGCCCGCGCGGCCGGCGGGCTGCCGGTCCACGGATCGGTCTCGCTCACCACGAGGGCCGAGCTTCCGGCCCGCCCGCTGCGGGCGGGGGATGTCATCGTCGTGTCGCTGAGCGGCTCGCCCGCATCACTGCAGACGCTCGACCGGCTGGCGTCGGCGCTTCAGTCAGACGGACTGATCGGGCTGCCGCTGTCCGCGCTCGCCGGCTGACCGCGCCCGCCGCCGCCGAGCGCGACCAGCGCCGGGGAGCGGGCGATCGTGATCGCGCCGATCAGCAGGACCGCCAAGCAGCCGAGCAGCGGGATGCCGTCGAGCGGCGAGTCGATGAAGGTCGTGTGCAGCACGAGCGGCGCGAGCCCGATCGGCACCACCGTCTGCACGGCGAACACGACCGGCGCGACGAGGATCGCCGGTCGTCGCTGGAGTGCGCTCATCTCGCAGGTGAGCCCGACCAGCGCCGCCGTGGCCGAGCCGACTGCCCAGCTGAGCGCCGTACCCCAGTGTCCGTTCTGGCCCGCGTCGGCGACGAACTGGTTGACCAGGCCGCTCCAGGCGAACGCGAGTCCGGCTCCGATCATCGTCGCGTTGGCGATCGAACGCCCGGTCAGCTGGAGGATGAAGGGCGTGAACGCCGCGGCGCCGAGCAGGGCCAGAACCACGATGATCGCGACCCCGTGCACGTGACGGGTGTCGTGGGCCGGGGCGAGCGCGGCTATACCGGCGACGCCGGCTACGATCGCGGCGACGGCGAGCAGCTCGCGCCGCCCGGGCCGTTCGCCCAGGATGCGCTCGCCGACGAGCAGCAGGACGACCAGCCCCAGGGCGAGCGTCGGCTGGACGACGACGAGACCTGCATAGGGCAGCGCGAGGATCTGCAGCGGCCAACCGAGCACCGTCATGCCCGTGCCGAACAGCCAGCGGACGCGCGTCACGAGGTCGGTTAGCAGCGAGATTCGCAGCGCGTGCTCGTGTGCGGTCTCGCGGGCGTCGAGTGCCTGCACGGCGATCCCTAGGCTGTATAGGGTCGAGGCGCCGGCCGCCAACGCAATGCCGATGAACAACGAGACCATGACCAGCAGCGATCATCGCACCCACGGCGCTCTGGGTGCGTGCGCGCTCGCGGCCTCGATGGTGAGCGGCGCCTATGCGTTCCCGGCACTCGCGGGTCTGGGTGCTCTGAGGCTGCTGCGCCCGCCGCTCGGGATCGCCGACCGCACCGTCGATGGGTGCGGCTACGGACTGACCTTCGACGACGGGCCGCACCGTGAGGGCACGCCGGCGGTGCTCGAGGCGCTGGCGGCGCGCGGCGTGCGCGCAACCTTCTTCCTGGTCGGAGAGCAAGTCGCGCGCAACCCGTCGCTGGCGGCCGAGATCGTCGCGGCCGGGCACGGCATCGGCCTGCACTGCGACCGCCACCGCAATCAGCTGCGACTCGGTCCGCGCGCAGTCCGCGAGGACATCATGCGGGGTGCCGCACGCATCGAGGAGACCACCGGGGCGCCGATCGAGCGCTACCGACCGCCGTACGGGATCTTCAACGCCGCAGCGCTCACCCTCGCGCGCTCAAATGGCTGGCGACCGCTGCTGTGGACCCACTGGGGCCGTGACTGGCAGGCGCGTGCGACGCCCGATTCGATCTTCGCGACGCTCGTCGGTGCGGATGTGGGTGAAGGCTCGGTGCTGCTTCTGCACGACGCCGACGACTATGGTGCCGAGGGCTGCTGGCGGCGCACCGCGGCGGCGCTTCCGCGCGTGCTTTCGGAGCTCGAGGCGCGCGGGATGGCCTGGTCGCTCGACGTATAGGAGGGTCGACGGACGCCTACCGGGACGCGGCGGACTCGGGCAACTGGCGCTGGCGCAGCTGCGGCACGCCCCGGCTGTTGCGGGCATTTGTTACAAAGTTGTTACAAAGTTCGCGCGCCGCTAGACTGGGGCCGCCGCCGGGCTCACCTACCGCCCGGTTCCCACGGCCGGCCCGCACCGGGCCGCAGTCCGGGTATAGGGTGCGCAGCACGACGATGTCAGAACACGCCCACGCAGACGATCGACGAGGAGACCCCGGCCGCCAGCCGGAGCCGTACAGGCGGGTCGGCGGGCGGCGTCGGGCGTGCACGCGGCGCCGCAGACGCGCGGCCTGGGCGCAGACGGCGGCGCTCTCCGCGCGCCGTCGTCGCTGCGGTTGCTGATCCGCGCCGCCTCGCTCGCATGCTCGCCCACGCAACCCGATCAGATGGCCGGCCGACCGCTCTGACGACCGACGCCGCAGCTACCCCGGACGCTGCTGGCGGGAGCGACGACGCCGACAACGCTGCGCGGGCGCTCGCCTTCATCCGCCATGTGGACGTCGTGCTGGTGGTCGCGAGCACGCCGTTCGTGCTGCTGGCGGGCCTGCCGGCGGCGGGTTTCGCGATCGGCGCTGGGACCTGGATCGTGACGCGCTTCGGTGTGGGTTTCCTGGAGCAGCGCGCCTGGAGCGCCCGCGACATGCGTGTCCGCACGGCGCTGCACCTCGCGTCGATCCTCGGGCGGGTGTGGTTTGTGGCGCTCGCCGTGCTGGTCGCGCGGTTTGCGATCGGCACCCCGGACGGGATCGCCGCGGCGGTTGTCGTTCTCGCCGCCTACACGGTCGAGTTGGCGACAAAGATCACGCTGCGCGGGCCGATCACGGCCGGACTGCGGAGGCCGTCGTGAGCACCCGGCGCAAGGTTGCGATCGGGTTCGGCATCTACATCGCCGTCACGATCGCCATCATCGCCGCGGTCGGCTGGAAGGGCCCCAAGGCCAAGGGCTACACGCCACAGACCGAGTTCAAGCTGCACACCTGGGTGAACCTCGGCATCTTCTCGATCAACAAGGCCGTGCTCTACCTCTTCATCGCGGCGATCCTCACGTGCGCGACGATGATCTACGTAGCGCGGCGCATGAAGCAACGGCCCAACCGCGTCCAGACCGCCGTCGAGTTCGTCTTCCAGGGCCTGCAGAACAACGTCGTCGGCGCCAACATGGACCGCCGGATGGCGGCGAAGTGGTTCCCCTTCATTGCCACGCTCGCCCTATTCATCTTCTACTCGAACCTGATCGGCTACATCCCGCTGCCGACCTCGACCGAGACCTTCAATGTCTTCGGCCTGCACATCCCCGCCTTCTCGCTCTACGCCGCGACGGCGAACCTCTCGATCCCGCTCGTTCTGGCGATCGTCGTGTTCGTCTCCTACACGAGCGAGGGAATTCGCGCAAAGGGCCCGATCGGCTACCTCAAGGGCCTGATCCCGGCCGGTGTGCACGGACCGATGGCCGGCTTCATCTTCGTGCTCGAGGTTCTCTCGAACGTGATGCGGCTGATCTCGCTCTCCGTGCGTCTGTTCGCCAACATCCTCGCCGGCCACCTGATCATCCTGTTCATGGCGGGGGCGCTCGCCGTGATCCTGGGGGTCGCGGCGCTCGGCTGGATCACGCTGCCATTCGGTGTGGCGCTGTTCGCGTTCGAGGTCGGGCTCGTCGCGGCACTGCAGGCATTCATATTCGCGACGCTCACCGCGATCTATCTCGGCGGAGCGGTCTCACACGACCACTAGCCCCAACGAAGGAGTCATCTTGTTCTTGCTTCACAGTCTGCTTTCCTCTATCAGCGACACCGGCATCGCCAACGCCGGCAAGTCGATCGGCCTTGGCGTCGGCGGCGGCCTCGGCGCTGTGGGCGCCGGCGTCGGCATCGGCATCATCTTCGGCAAGTCGATCGAAGCCAGAACCCGCCAGCCGGAGATGGCGGACGAGATCAACCAGATCCAGTGGCTCGGGTTCGCGCTGACCGAGGCGTGCTTCTTCTACGGGCTCGTCGCCGGCCTGCTCGCGGCGTTCATCGTCTAGGAGCCCGCCGATGCCCGTGAGCCCACATCCGGTCCTAGCGTCCTCCGGCAGCTTCCTGATCACGCCCAGCGTCGGGCTGATGATCTGGACGTTGCTGGTGTTCGTGGCCTCGATGCTGCTACTGCGGCGCTTCGCGTTCCCCGCGATCCGCGACGCCCTCGACCGTCGCCAGAAGTCGATCGAGGACGCGATCGACACCGCCGATCGCACCCGCGTGGAGGCCGACAAGCTGCTTGCCGAGTACCGCGAGCGACTGAAGGAGGCACGCGTCCAGGCCGAGGAGATCGTCTCGCGGGCACGCAAGACGGCGCAGGAGCAGGACCACGAGGCCAGCGAGGCCGCCCGGGAGCGGCGCGAGCAACTGCTCGAGCAGACGCGTCGTGACATCGAAGCCGAGACGCGGCGAGCGATCGCCGAGATCCGCGACGAGGTCACCAATCTGACGATCCTCGCCACCGAGAAGGTGACGCGGAAGACACTTGACAGCGACGACCAGCGACGCCTGGTCGAGGACGCGATCGGCGAACTCGACTTCTCGGCGCTCGCGTCGGAGAACTAGGCGCCCGATGGAGGAGATCGCCACGGTCTACGCGCGCGCGCTGTTCGAAGCGGCCGAGGACGCCGGCCGCTTCGACGTCGTGCGCGAACAGCTCGGCCAGGTTGCGGACGCGCTCGCCGAGAACGATGACCTGCGGACCTTCTTCTTCTCCCCCTACTTCTCGACGCAGGAGAAGCGCGACGGTCTGGCGCGAACACTGACCGACGCCGACCCCCTGCTGACGAACTTCCTCGAGCTGCTGATCGAGAACCATCGCATGCCGGTCGTCTTCCGGATGCGCCGCGAGCTGGACCGGCTCTGGGAGCGCCAGAACCGCCTGTTGGCGGTCGAGGTCACAAGCGCGGTCGCGCTCGAGGACGCCACGGTCGCACGGATCGGCGAGCAGGTTGGCACGCAGACCGGCCGGCGCGTGCAGCTGACCTCCACCGTCGACCCGGAGATCCTCGGCGGCATCGTGCTGCGTGTCGGCAACGCGATCCTTGACGCTTCGATCCGCAACCGCCTTGAACAACTACGCAGGCAAGTCGCCCGGGGCTAGGCCCGTCGCGCCGACGCCAAGGAGCCCAAACGCACATGCAGATCAACCCGGACGAGATCACCAGCATCCTCAAGAGCCGCATCGAGGGGCTAGACGCGGGCAGCGCAACGCTCACCGAGGTCGGCACCGTGCTGTCGGTCGGCGACGGCATCTCCCGAATCCACGGCCTCGAGAACGCGATGTCGTTCGAGATGCTCGATCTGCCGCATGACGTCGTGGGCCTCGCGCTCAACCTGGAGTCCGACAACGTCGGCGCCGTGCTCTTCGGCGACTGGGAGAAGATCGTCGAGGGGGACACCGTCAAGCGCACGGGACGCCTTTTGGAAATCCCGGTCGGCGACGCGTTGCGGGGCCGGATCGTCTCACCGCTCGGGCGTCCGATCGACGGCGGAGGCGAGATCGCGACAACCGGCACCCGCCCGGCCGAGTTCAAGGCTCCCGGCGTCGTCCAACGCCAGCCGGTGCTCGAGCCGATGCAGACCGGGCTGAAGGCGATCGACNNATCGCGCTCGACACGATCATCAATAACCGCGACACCGGCGTGATCTGCATCTATGTCGCGATCGGTCAACGCATGTCGACCGTCGTGGCGCTGGCCGAGACGCTGCGGGCCCACGACGCGCTCGAAAACACGATCATCGTCGCCGCCGCCGCCGACGAG
>PMKB01000268.1 GCA_003157595.1 Solirubrobacterales bacterium | reverse complement strand
GTATGGCAGGTCCCCGTGCACATCTGGTTGGCGTTTTGGGACTGGCTGAGATTGCCCGCGAGGTATTCGAGCGCTCCGTTGAGTGTGCTGAGGTTCGCGTTCGTGAGACCCAACGGCCCGTTGGAGCCGATATCGAACGGACCGCTCATGCCGTTGGACGCGAAGCCGTTGACCGCAAAGACTCCGTTCACGGGGTACAGCGAGACGGTCGGCGTGTAGCCCACGACGCGCTCCTGGACACGCTGGCTGACGCCGTTGACGGTCCCCGTGGAGGTGATGCACATCTGCGAGAGGGCCTGCCCGGAGTTCTGCGCCCACAGCCCGGCGCAGGCGCTGCTCGAGCTGGTGAGCGTCGAGACGGCGTAGGTGTAGGTGGCGCCAGGACTCACCGTTCCCGTCGCGCCGGTGGACCCGCCTGTCGTGTTGAGCCGGAAAAGGGCGACCTGTGCGCCGGCGTCGGCAGCGGCCGAGGCGCGGTCGGCAGAGGTCTGGCGGGCGCTCTGATCGTTCACGTTGAACGCGCCGGCGCTGATCGCGACCATCATGACAATGACTGCAGCCAGGATCAGCAGTGCGAACACGAGCACGAATCCGCGTTCGTCGCGGCGGGTGTCGTGCCAGCGGGCGGCGTGCCTTCGCAGCGCGACGATGCGCCGACGGACGCCATGGCCGGAGCTCGTCAGTGGGTGCATGGCACGGTTGTGGTGTTGTCGACGCAGCTCGTCGTCGCCCCGGTCGCTCCGGTCGCCGTGAGCGGGTTCAGCGAGCCACCCGCGTTGTTACCCACGAACGTCGAGAAGTACAGTGGCTTGTAGGGCGATCCCAGCCCCAGGTTCTTGACGGCCACGGTGACGCGCTTGTAGCTGGGCGTCGAGCTGCAGGTCACGCCCGTCTGCGAGCAGACGGGATCGGTCGTATCGGTGACGAACAAATACACGGCGAACGCCTGCTGGCAGGCCGAGGTGTTGGCGGTGGTGCACGTGGCGCCTGACGGCGCCGGCGTGACCACGGTCGTCGGGCCCGCAGCGACCTTGCCGGTGCTGGCGTTGACATCCACCGGTTCGGCGCTGGTGGAGCTGGACGGGTCCCATTGGTAGCAGGTGGTGGCCGTGGCGCAGCTGGAGCCGGACACCGGGCCGGTGACGAGGTAGTAGGTGGGGTTGGTCGTATCGGTCGTCGTGGTCTTGCTCGGCGTCGAGCTGTCGGAGACGGCCGCGTAGGGCAGTGCCTCCACGGATTGAAGCGTCTGCTCGCCGACCTGCGTCATCGCATCGGCGCGCTCCGCTGCGGTGATCGCCGTGCCCGAGGCGGAGATCGTGCCGAAGTATCCGAGCAGCCCGATGACCAGCACGACCATCGCGACGAGCACCTCCATCAGCGTCAGGCCATCCTGCGCGAGAAGTCTCGAGCGGCATCGACGCGAGCGGCCGGCTTGGGAGTTGGCGGCGGCGCTCATTGACCAAAGCTCAGGTTCGGCATGGAGAGCCCGTCTTGGAGGAGCACCGTGGCCGGGTCGCCGTTACTGGCCTTCGAGAGCGTGCCGGCAGCCGGGACCTTGATCGTCACCGTCCCCGAGCTTGGCCGGGTGGCTCCGGATGCGCAGGCGGACCCGGTGGTGGCGCTCGACGCGTAACAGAGCGCGAACACCTGGGAGGCGCTCGTCCCATTGACGAGGTCGTCGATCAGCATCTTCTTGGCGACGCCGCCACTCGTCGCGAGGCAAGAGGAGCCGGACCCCGTGGAGGCGCTCGCACTGCATTGGTAGCGCCAGCACGATTGGTCGCCGGTGATCGTGGTGCTTGCGACGGCGCAGTCGTAGCGCACCTCATAGTCGGTCCCCGAGCCCGCCCGGGCGAGGACGTCGAGCTGGTTGCACAGCTGTATCCCGGCGGAGGAGGGGGCCGTGCACCCCGCGGTGGCGTACGACGTGCTCGTCGGGTACTCCACCTGGTAGGCCTGGCGCATGTCCTGATCCATCTCGCGCAGGCCGGTGTTCGCGATCGCCACCGCATCCGCCCTGGCAATGGCGCTCCCGGCGTCGACCTGCCCGGTAATGAACAGGGTGGCCGTCGTTCCCAGCACGAGCAGCGCCAGAAGGGTCGCGACGAGCAGCTCGATCACCGTGAAGCCGGCGCCGGAAGCGAGCAGGCCAATGACTGCTCGCCGCTTGGGGCATGCGAACGATCGAGGAGCTATGCGCCCCTTCAGACGCTCAGATCCGTGAGTTTCCACCTCCTGCCTAATCGTCCATCTAAGGCAGAAACTTGAGCGCCGGCGGGGGTTTCTCGCCGATAATCGCCGGTTTGGGACGGGCATCCAGACGGCTCGCACGACAATGCGACCGGGGTGCTGCGGACGTCGTGGCGCAGGCCGGCGCTAGCTGGCGAGTTGCGCCGGAGCGCCGGCGTCCGGCGGGCCGCCGCCGTCACGATCGTCACGCCCGCGGTCGCGGCGGCTCGCAACGAACAGCCAGCCGCCGACCAGGATGACGGGCGAGGCGTAGAGCCCCGCCGTGTACCAGTGATACAGGCAGGCGATGATCACTGCGCGACAGCGTACCGTAGGCTGCGAACGCACGTTGGAGCAGATCGCCCCGCGCAAATCCGAGCGCCGAGGCCCGCTCGCGCTGAGCGTCTTGCGAGCCTGCCTGGAAGACCTGAACTG
>PMKB01000099.1 GCA_003157595.1 Solirubrobacterales bacterium | reverse complement strand
TGGCACAGGCGCTTTGCGGCTGATCTCATTCGCCCGAACCTCGCTGTCGTCTCTCTCGTTTTCGCCCAATTCCGGCCACGCCGGCCATGGCTGGTTCGACGCCCGCAGGTCGTCCGCTCCGAGCGTCTGGAGCGAGGCCCAGCAGACGCTCGCTCGTCGCGCGAAGCGGGCCACGCGAGTTCTCGTCAGGCCGAGGGCAGAAGCGAGCGCCAATAGATGATCGCGTCCTCGGCGTCGATGGCCTGGAAGTCACGGGGTCCGACCAGTTCCGTTTAGCCAAGCTGAAGGTAGCCCCCTCGTATCGCAAATTCGAGCATCTGCGGCAACGCCCAGACTGGCACCTCGCCGCCTCGCGCCCACCGATTGTTCTTGGTTGGCCAAGCAAACTTGACTGCCTGATCTTCTTCGCTCCAAGACGACACGCCGAGCTGTAGCTCACAATCACTGCTGCCTCTTACTTGCTCGCGGCACTGGACCTTCATTACTCGCTCCTCCTTGCTCGCGACCTTCTGCAGCAGGTCAGTAACACCCATCGATTTGAGTCGCTAACCCCATCGATTCGGCTTCTGACGCCGTGTCGGCGCCCACCTGCCCAGTAAAGCAGTTGGCGCCGGCAGGGGTAACTACATACTAATCTGTCGTAGTAAATAGCGGGCGTTTGTGGTAGTGTGTGGGTTGTGGATCGTGATGCTCGTTCGTTGCCGGGGGCCGCTCAGGAGGAGTTGCGTCGCCAGGCGGTCCGGCTCGTTGGCGAGGGCCGCTCACAGGTCGAGGTCGCTGGGATCGTCGGCGTGCGTCGCCAAGCGGTTGGGCGGTGGGTGAAGGCGTGGCGCGATGGTGGCGAGGGGGCGCTTGCCGCGGGTCGGCGCGGTCGGCGTGGCGGGCACACGAAGCTCTCGCCGGCGCAGGCAGCGAAGATCGCTGTTCTGATCGCGGGGAAAAACCCCGACCAGTTGCGCTTGCCGGGGTTTCTGTGGACCCGCGGGCTGGTATGCGAGCTGATCGAGCGCGAGTACGGGGTGCGTGTGACCGAGGAGACCGTCGGGCGCTACCTGCGCTCGTGGGGGTTCAGCCCGCAGAAGCCGATGCGCCGCGCCTTCGAGCAATCGGACGAGAAGGTCCGTGCCTGGCTCCAGGAGCGCTACCCCGAGATCGAGCGGCGCGCCCGTGCGCAGGGCGCCGAGATCCTCTGGGCCGATGAGATGGGGTTGCGCTCTGATCACCAGACCGGACGCTCTTGGGCACCGGTAGGTGAGACGCCGGTCATCAAGGGCACCGGCAAGCGCTTCAAGACGAACGTGATCGCCGCGATCTCCAACAACGGCACGCTCCGCTTCCGGGTCTTCGAGGAGCGCTTCACCGGCCCCGTGTTCCTGGACTTCATCAAGCGCTTGGTCAAGCAATCCGCGGGAAAGAAGGTCGTGCTGATCGTCGACGGGCACCCCGCGCACCGCGCGCGCCTCGTCAGAGAGTGGGTGACCGCGCACCCCGACGAGATCGAGCTGCACTTCCTCCCCGGCTACGCGCCCGAGCTCAACCCCGCCGAATGCCTCAACAACGACGTCAAAGCCAACGCCCTGGGCCGCCGTCGCCCCCGCGACCTCAGCCAACTCCTCACACAGGTCCGCGGATACCTGCGCTCCCGCCAACGCACACCAGCGCTCGTCGCCCGCTACTTCAACGAACGCCACGTCACCTACGTCGCAGCGACCGCTATTTGATCCGCCGGATTAGTAAGATGGTGTGACGGCATCCCCGTTGTTAGGCGCACACTGAAGATCGCCCTTACCGTCATAATTAGGTCCGCACTGCCAGTTCCAGTCGCCGGGATACTTAGCCGTGAGCGTGGTCTCAACGCGAATCGAATTGAGACCCGCGGAGCCGGCGCCACCGGCGAGTAAGACAACAACAATAATTGCAGCGACGGCGACTCCAACGATGCTTGCCCACGGGTGTTGCTGAACTGAGCGACGCAGCCGCCGGAGACGCGAGCCGCTCGCTTGAGCTCGCGGCTGACCCTGCTCCCATTCGCCCCGTGTTGGCAGACGCTTGGCCTGCATGACATTGAAGCCGCAGGCGCCGCAAAACCGCTCATCCCTAACCGGCGAGCCGCACTTTGGGCAAACCCGACTGTCTGTATCCATGCTCCCCTCCGCGCCGAATCCGTCTGGATCAATTCTATTCGGGGACAGAGTGCGTGTGCGCGGCGCTGAGCAACGGCGGCGTAGAAACGCGAGCCGGTCCACGCTCCCGCGCCCCGGCGCGACAGGAGGAGCAGACCCGCCAGCGCGCGACCGGCGACGTCCGCTCCTGGTATCGCCCAACTGCGGTCGCGCACCGATGGGTAGCCACGACGCTCGCAGGTTGTCCGTAGGGCGCGTCGAGTTGCGCGACGTCGCTGCGCTCGCAATCCCGAAAATGCGGCTACGCGATCGTCTGTGGCGGCTTCCCGTTCAATCCTCGTGAAAGTAGCGTGGGGGCGTGCCGATAAGGATTGATGGTGTGGGTGATGACGGTCAGGCAGTGGGAGCGGGTTGAGTCAGCGCGGCGCCAGCTGCGCGATTCTTCCTACGCTCGGGAGGATCCAGCCGGCCAGGTGTGGCGTTCGATCTTTGGCGAGGGACCGCTGATTGAAGCCGCGATTGAGCCCGTGGCGATCGTGTACTGGAGCTTGGCGCAGCTCGCGTTCATTGGGGAGTGGCTTCCGCGCGGCCGTGTCGAAGCGATGTTGGGCGGCAGCGGTGACGCCCTTGGACTGTCGCCCACGGAGATCACGTCGTGCTTTGACCACGTTCTGGAAATCGTCGAGCAGGTCGGCCCAGCCGGACCCGGGTGCGGCGATTGATGCGTGTTCGGATTCATCGCGGTGCACGCGAGGCGGGCGGTAGCTGCGTCGAGATCGACCACGACGGCCAGCGGATCGTGCTCGACGTTGCCCGCCCTTTGGACAGCCCGGTTTCGCGCAAGCGGCATCGGCTGTGACGCCGTTCGCCGTCGCCGAGAAGCAGTCTGTTGGGGCCACGATCGGCGGGCTGGTGCTGCTCCTCGGGGTGGTCGCGCTCGTGATCTTCGGCGCCAGGATGGCCCTTCGGAAGCCGCGGTCTGGACGGGCGCTGCCTAGTCCGGATGAGCAGGTACTTGCGGCGGCGGCGAAGTCCCTCGACCAGGCGTGCGGGCTGTTCAAGAGGCGTCTTGCGGACGCCAGCGCGGCGGTCTCCTCCGCGAAGCGCAAGTATGCGACGGCGGTCTCGGCCGCCGAGAAGCGCGCGGCAAATGCTCGGGCGCTGCCGTGTCTTGGGCGCGCTGGGCGGATCAAGGTTTACGCGGATCGGGTCGTTACGCCTGAGGGTGTGCACCCGATGGATGAGCAGGTTAGGGCGGTTGTGGATGCTGCCGGGGTGATCGCGGTCACCCGCCGCCACACGCTGACGCGCTTCGCTCTGCTCGGGCCGTTCAGTCTGTTCACACCAAAGGCCACGACGCACGACAACCGCGAGCTTTACTTCCTGGTTGAGCACCCGCAGTGGGCGTCGCTCGTCAAGCTCCACCCGAATGCGGGCATGGCCGCGCGGAAGGTATGCGCGACGCTGAACCTCGCGGCAAGACAAGCCTCAGCAAACCGCGCCGGCCGCGCCCAGAGGATCAGCGCGTTTGACCGGCAGCTCGGAGCTGCTCGCGCGAACCGGGTCGAGATTGAACAAGCTGAGGGGCGCGTAGCGCGAGCGATCGGCGGCTTCTCCGAGATCGAGGAGCTTCGGAGTACGGTGGACGCACGGATCTCGTTGTGCGCAGCCGACAGCTCTGCGGTCAAGCGCGCCACGAAGGCGAGCCGCAAAGCAGAGACGCTCCGGCCCGTGACTTGACTCACACCTCGCCAAAATGACACGCGACTGATGCGCGTGCGGATTCAGCGCGGGGACACGAGATCGGCGGCAGCTGCGTCGAGATCGAGCACGACGGCAAACGGATGGTGCTCGACGTCGGTCGTCCACTGGACAGCGGCCTCGATACGGATCTTCCGTTGCCGGCGGTGCCGGGCCTCGCCTCTGGTGACCCGGCATTGCTGGGTGTCGTGGTCTCGCACTCGCACCCAGACCACTACGGCCTCGTCGCCGGCGCGGATCCGTCGATCCCGATCTACATGGGCGAGGCCGCTCAGCGTGTGCTTGCCGAGGCCGCGTTCTTCACGCCCGGTGGCGGTCGGTTTGACGTCGCNNGCCGGCGGACAGCGGCTGCTGTACTCCGGCGACATTCGCGCCCACGGCCGAAAGGCCGGGCTGTTCGAGCGATTTATCGCCAATCCACCAGAAGAGGTCGACACTCTGCTGCTCGAAGGCACACACGTGCGCGACAGCACGGCGGTGACGACCCCCGGCCTATCCGAACGCGGCGTCGAGGAGCGTTACATCGAGATCCTGCGAGAAGCCAAAGGGATCGTGCTGGCCTGCTACTCGCCGCAGAACATCGATCGCGTCGTCACTCTCTTCCGCGCGGCCAAGCGAACTGGTCGCACCCTGGTGCTCGACCTCTACGCCGCCAGCATCACCCGCGCAACCAGGCGGCTCGACACCATCCCGCAAGCCGACTGGGACGGCGTACGAGTCTTCGTGCCCGTCGCGCAGCGCGTCCGTGTACAGCGCGAGCAAGCATTCAAACGGATCGACTGGGTCAAGCCACACCGGCTCTATCCAGAGCAGCTCGCCCCGCTGGCGGACAAACTGGTCATCACCTTCCGCTACTCAATGGCCACCGACCTCGACCGCGCAGGCTGCCTCACCGACGCCCAAGCCGTGTGGTCCATGTGGCCCGGCTACCTCGACGACCCATCCGGCACACGACTGCGCAACTGGCTCGAGCAGCGCGGGATACCGCTCGTACTCGCACACAGTTCGGGGCACGCCCGCATCGAGGATCTACAACGGTTCGCCACGACCGTCTCAGCCAGCCAGGTCGTACCGATCCACACCAGTGCGCCCCAACGGTTCCCGGACCTGTTCGCCAACGTCGTCATACGAAACGATGGCGAGTGGTGGACGGCGTGAGCGACCGCGGCGTCAGACTCGCCACGTCGACCTAGACGATCCATTGCCATCGGCGACGCGCAGGATGACTACCTGCGTTCAATCCGTGGGATACGTCTCGATTGCGCGCGACTCTGGATCCCACGTCGCAAGGACGGCGTCTAGCCGCGTTTCGTGGCTCATACGTTGCAGCAGCCGCCTGGCGGGGGCCACAGCCGCACTCTTCTTGCCGGGTGCCGTGTAGAACGACAGGGGTGCAAGGACGACCGCCGTCGTTGGCAGATCGTCCGGTAGGCCTAGCTCCGGGAGCCGCGTGTGGAACACGGCTCGCGGCGTTGCGCTACTCAAGAACAGCTTCATCTGCCGCAGGTTCTCGACTGCCGCATACCACGCGTTGTTCGATTCGACCTTGACCTCGACTAGCAGGAGTAGGAGACCCTGCGCGCGCCACGTGAGCAAGAACATGTCCGCTTCGACGTTGCCAGCCCTTCCACCGTCCGCGTCCTTGGTCAACGGCACGGCGTTGACCCCATCGACTAGAGGAGCGCCGAGACAGACCGTGGCAGTGCAGGCGGGGATCGGCTTGAGGATGTCGCACTCAAGAGCGTGTTCTGCTCGGGGAACGCGATCACCGCCGGTATGCGTTCGGCAATAGCGGCGATTGGGATCAAGCAACCTTTGGTCCGGCTCCGAACGCTCCCAGCCCGACGGTACAGGCGCGTGCCAAAGCTCGACGAGCTTCGTGATGCGGGCCTCCTCATCAGGAAGTCGCGCGCCCGGATATTTGGCCAGCGCGATCCAGCTCTCAGCCCAAGCCTTGAAGTCGCTCGTCGCCACCGAAGTCGACAGTACTGAGATGGACGAGCAGCGAGCGTCCACCATGCGCGTCCCTCGCTACCGCAATCGCCCACGAGCACAAGCTGCCGATCCCGCTTCGCGCACGGTCGAATCAGGCTTGGCACAAGCAGCGTATTCCGCGACGATCACGCTGAGCGATCGTTACCCCACGCGTGTTTCGGGAGCGCTCCGCCTTAGCGGGCGACGAGCTTGCTCGTCCACGGCAGTTGCGCGTGTCGGTCCATCTAACTACCACGTAGCGTACCCAAGCCGTTTTGTGACCAGGCCGTCTTGAGACCGGCGAGCGCCCGCGTATCTCCGCCTCCTGAGCAACGCGGCGCGTCTCCAGCGTCCATCGCGCGCCCGTGCAGTCGGAGCCCGGCGTTGCTCACGCCGCTAGCTCTGGGCGCCGTCCATCCGCCACTACCAATCGTCTGGTCGCGGGCGGTGCAGCGCAATTGACGTTGACAACCGCGCTCGACTGTGGGACCGTACTCACCGTCGCACCGCAGTGGCGTGTGACACCGTCGGCGACTCTCCCGACTTCTCCCGGCGCCGGGAGATCACAGTCGGTTTTGACGCGATCGCGCTCGCGCGGGCCAGTGGCGAGGCGCGAAGGCTCGCCTGCACGTCGCACGGCAACGGACAATACGCGCGTTGCGCCGTGGCCCGCGTGCTCCACGCACTCACACTCCCCTGCGGTGACTTCGACTCGCGGCACCTACGATCGGTGAGTACCCCAGACCGTCGCCATTGGCAGCGCACGCTAACTCGCGAGGCGTCCACGACGCTCTCGCCTAATTCTTCTTGACGTTCCAGGCGTCGTCCTGCTACGTTCGCGTGAGTGCCGTGCTGATTCACTTCAGCCACGACACAAGACCGACCAACGTGCCCGAATCACCAGAGCGTCGAGGCCACAGTCGTCGCAGATTTCGGGTACGTCCTCGAGCCGCGCAGTCAGCGGTATCACCGCGACGGCCGCCAAGCGGCCCTCGTGCAACGCTACGCAAGACAGAGGATTTCGTAATGCGCGATAACAAACGGCGCCATCCTGCCGGAGCGGTCTACAAAGCGGCGGCACGTTCGTGTGCTGTCACCGCAGCGCTTCTCGCATCGATCGCCTTGCTGCCATCCGCAGCGGTGGCAAGCAGCACAACGGCTGGCGTGAGCTATGACGCTCCGCCGCCCACACTGGCAGCTACCAGCGCAGCAGCACAGCAGGCAGTGAGCCAGGTTCAGCAACAAGCGTCGGTGCTGCCGCCGGCGCAGACACGGCAGCAGGCGGCACAACAGCAAGCGGCACTGCAACCCGCCGTAAACGCCGTCGTCGATCAGGGTCCGAGCGCAGCTCGTCAACTCTTGACTACAAACATGAATCCCAGCGTTGCCGCCGATTTGCTCAAGGACGGCGCGACGACTTCAACGACGTCATCGCTCCCTGCCAGCTCGAGTGGGCTGACGGCGCCACCGTTCCCCGGAGCCAATGCATCGAGCGCAAAGAGCCACCGGTTGCCGGTCGCCCATGCCGCGAGTTGTTACAGCAGCAATTGGGTCCAGCGAACCTGGACCGAGTACGGCGCGGAGGTCGGTTGGATCTACACGGGAGAAAACGGTTGGTGTGGCAGTGGCCAAACCATCACGTCGCCTCCGGGCTTCTACTCCCCCACGCCCTGGACTTGGGGCCCATACTGTATGACCAACGTCAGCACCAATTCCTCGTGGGACGTGAAGTACTCTTGGTGGCACATGGGAACCTGGGGCACGCTCGGTACAACCTATGTGTGGGGGTGTTTCGGATGGCTCGGTGGCCAGAACGCGGTGCTCCGGATGGACGCCGCCGGTTACATCGACACCTACGACGACTACGGTTTCTAGCCAGCCGTATCCGATGACGTGTGCCGCCTGACACACACCAACCTATTCCACCCCGGACCGACAACAGCGGCACAGCGGGAGTGTGTGTGTGTGATCCAGTGGCCTCATGAGTTCCAGTGCGGCGGACGTCTCCGAGTCGGGACGTCCGCCGCCCGGTCGGTTCGGGACGTTGCCGGCGTGAGCGCCCGACACGGGCTGAAGTCCCGGTGTAGCCGCTAGCTCGTGCGCTTGAGCTCAGCCCGTCCGCATGGTAGCGTGCGACACATGGTAGGCGTCGGCCGCGATCCGTTCTCTCAACTTCGTCGCGGCGCCCTTGAATACTGCGTGCTGGCGCTGTTGCAGGACGAGGAGCACTACGGCTTCGAGCTGGTGCGCATTCTCGCTGAGCGCGACGGCTTGTTGAGCAGCGAAGGCACGATCTACCCGTTGCTCAGTCGGTTGCGCCGAGACGGAATGGTTGAGGCCACCTGGCAAGAGTCAACGTCTGGACCGCCACGCCGCTACTACCGCCTCACCCGCGCTGGCCGATCAGCTCTCGCGTGGTTCGTACCGGAGTGGGAGCGCTTCCGCACTGCCGTCGACGGTGTCCTGCTTGCCGGGAGAACGTCGTTGTGAGCGCCTCGGCTCGGGACCGGCTTGTCGACACGTATCTCGACGCGTTACGTGACGCGGCGAGCGCCTTGTCCGAGAGCGAACGCGACGAGCTCATGGCCTCGATCAGCGAACACATCTCGCTGGCCCTCCCGCCTGCAGCTAGCGACGTCGAGGTGCGCCGCGTGCTCGACCGT
>PMKB01000132.1 GCA_003157595.1 Solirubrobacterales bacterium | reverse complement strand
ACGATCGGCTCGTCGATGCGCATGTACCGCGCGAACGCCGCGATCCCGCCCTCGCAGCACGCCCGCCGAGTCGAAGTGCCGTCCGGCTTCTCGCTCTTCCCCGGCGACATCGTCCGCCCGCCGCGGGCGTGGCTCGAGCGGACGGCAAACGTCGTCCGCGTAACCGAGCCCGCGCGCGGAGGACACTTTGCGCCGTTCGAGGAACCCGAGCTCTACGCGGAGGAGCTGCGCACGTTCTTCCGCCCCTACCGCGCGACGGCGACGGGCTGAGGGCGCCGCCGCGCGCGGGGCGCCTGACAGGTCTGGCGCACGTAGATCCCGCGGCGGCGGCGGTGGCGGTTCTGACAGTGTGTCGCTCACACGCCCGCTCCCGCCCAACAGCGCTGCTGGGCGGAAGCGGGGGCGAGCGGCCTGGCTCGCGCGCTCTCGCTCGTGTTCCGAAGCGGGCGCGTGGAGCGGCGCTGGTCGGACGCTCCCGACGACTATTTCAAGTCGGCCGAGTCTTGCTCGATGTGCGGTCTGAAGTACTGTGCGATGCATAATGTCAGGGACGTCGACTGGGATGTGGTGTGTGAAGTGATCGCTGAGCGCAAGCGCGAGCGAGTGGCCGCGCTGGCAGCTTGATGGCGGCGGTGTGAGCGGCGCAGCGAGCGGTATCCGCGTGCGGCTGCTCGCTGCGTGGCGCGACGAGGTCGAGGCGTCGATCTTCTATGAGCTGATCGCGCGGCGCGAGTCTGACCCCTGCCGCGCGGAGATCCTCGGACGGCTGGCCGCGGCCGAGGGCACGCATCGCGATCGTCTTGAGCGGCGGATGGTTGAGCTTGGCATCGTGGTGCCCGACCCGGGGTCGGTGAGGCTGTCGCGTTGGCA
The DNA here is from genome assembly GCA_003157595.1 of Solirubrobacterales bacterium. Taxonomy (GTDB): domain Bacteria; phylum Actinomycetota; class Thermoleophilia; order Solirubrobacterales; family Solirubrobacteraceae; genus Palsa-513. The sequence continues at coordinate 5,851 of PMKB01000132.1, read as the reverse complement.
TCGGTTGCAGGCCCGTATCGCGCCCGTTGACAGCCTGCTGGCGCGTCAGGAGTCCTTCGAGCTGGCGGTCGCCGACGAGATCGAGCAGCGACCGACCGGTGACGTCGAGACCGACCGCATGTTCGAGGAGATGCGCGTCGAGGAGCAGACGCATACCCGCGCGATCGCTCAGCTGCGCGCCGGGACGGTGTCGGCGCTCGCGCCGCCCGAGATCACGCCCGCCGGCCCGGCGGTGCGCCTGAGCCGCATTACCGGTCGCGAGCGTGGGCACCGCGGCGCCACGGGTTGGATCCCGGGCGCGATCTACGGTGCCAACGATGGTCTCGCGGCCGTGTTCGGAATCGTCGCCGGCGTCTCTGGCGCGACCGGTGGCTCAAGCACTGTGCTCACCGCCGGCCTGTTCGGCGCGATCGCCTCCGCGCTGTCGATGGCCACCGGCGCGTTTCTCGCCGAGCGCTCGACGACGGAGGTGGCGGCTGCCAACCTCGCTCGCGAGCGCGAGGAGGTGCTCGCCCACCCGGCGGAGGAGAAAGCGGAGCTCGCCATCTTCTACCAGCTCAAGGGCCTCAGCGAAGCGGAGGCCAAGGCCGTCGTGGAGCGCATCGCCGAAGACCCCGAGCAGCTCTTCCGCGCGATCGCCGTCGAGGAGTTCGGCAGCGCCGACGCAAACAGCGGCGACCCCGTCCAGGCGTCGCTCGCCGCCGGTATCTCAACAGCGTTCGGCGCGATCATCCCCGTGATCCCGTTCTTCTTCATCACCGGCTACGCCGGGATCGCAATCGCCGCCGGCGTCTCGCTCCTCGCGCACTTCGCCGTCGGCGCAGCAAAGTCGGTCTTCACCCTCCGCAGCGCCTGGTCAGCCGGCCTCGAGATGACGCTAGCCGGCATCCTCGTCGGCGGCGCAACCTTCCTCCTCGGCCTCGCCATCGGCTAGCTGATCCTCCGGCAACATGGCCTGGCGCACCCGATCGCCACTCAGCATGTCCCCCGTGGTGCGTCCCGCCGAGGAACGGCCAGCCGCACAGACGACCGGGATTCGCGGCGGTGATCTCCAGCGACAAACAGGTCGACCCCTCGAGCGTCATTGGGGGAGCACTCGAAGGGACTGCGGTAACGGAGCGCCAGCGCGACGTCGCGCAACGGCTACGGCAACCGAGCACCACGAACCACCACACCCGCATCGCCAGACCGAAGGGGTAGCCCGTTGCCATCCGCGTCGGGCGCCCGCTGCTCGTCCGAAGGGGGAGCGTGACGGATGTCAGCCGACGCTCCTGTATCGATCCGGGAGCGAGCGCCTCTCAACCCGCCTGCACAGAAGACAGTGACACCCTCCCCGATTGCCCTCGGTGACAACGGGTACCGCGCCGCGGCTTGATGTAAACACAGGTGTATGCGATTTGCGGAGCGGCGTGTACGCGAGTTGCGACCGTGAGGTCTAGACCCGCTGCCGGCCGGTTCTCGCCTGTGGATAGTTGGCTGCGGACTTCGGCGGGGTGGAGGATGCGCCGACGAGGCGGAACATGAGATCGGCGGCCTGTGCGTCGTCGAGGCCCTGCTCGGTGGCCAGTGACTTCCATGTCGTGAACGCCAGTGCGTGACCGGTCGCCGCCAGGACTCGCTGGCGGGCGGCTCCCCGCGCGCGGCGGCCGGTCATCAGAGTCTCATGGGCGGCCGCGATGTACTGGCGAAACCCGGCGAAGAGCTGGGCGACGATAGGCATCGTCTGTTCGTCGCGGAGGATGTTGGTCATCATCTGCTCGGTGCACCGGTAGTGGGGGTAGAGCTCCGCTAGCGCGACGCGGAGGCGCTCGTCGGGGTCGGCGATAGCAGTCCAGCCGGCGAGGTCTGGGACGGGGTTGCTGGTCATCCAGTCGGCGGTGCACGCGGCGAATAGCGCGGCCTCATCGGCGAAGTGCCGGTAGAGCGTGGAGCGACGCACGCCGGCATGCGCCGCGATGGCGCTGAGCGAGGTCCGCGACGGCCCGAGCGTGCCGTGCAACTCGACAGCGCTCTCGGTGATGCGCTGCCGCGTCGCTTCCTCCAGCTCAGCGCGGCGCTGTTTGCGGTAGGGACGCTTTTGATCGGGCATGATTGTTTGCTCAATATTGACACAGCGATCCGATGTCTATAGATTCTGCGCGACAGCTATGTCCCCTCAAAATGGAGGAAGCGATGCAAACGACCGCAGCGAAGGTCGTCGGTTCGCGCGACGGAAAGGCCGGGTTTCTGGGGAGCATCGGGGTCCGGTTTATGCTCGGTGGGAAGGAAGCCGGCGGGCGGTTCGCCGTGGTCGAGCACCCGATGTCGCCCCATGCGCTGGCCGCACCGCTGCACCGCCACACCCGCGAAGACGAGTACAGCTACATCGTGGAAGGGCGCGTCGGTGCGCTGCTGGGCGAGGAGGTGGTGATCGGCGGTCCCGGCGATCTGATCTTCAAGCCGCGCAATGAGTGGCACACCTTCTGGAACGCCGGCGATGAACCCGCGCGGCTCCTGGAAATCATCTCGCCTGCGGGCTTCGAGCAGTTCTTTGTCGAGCTCGTCGACCTCGGCGGTGTCATGCAAGTTGAACCCGACGTCCTGGCCGCGCTCTGCGCGCGCTACGAGCTGGAGATGGATCCCGGTAGCGTCCCCGACCTGATCCAACGATTCGAACTGCAGTTCCCCGGGATGCCGATCTAGGCCCACTCAGCGAGCGACGCCGCGCGTGCCGCGTCGCCTTCCACACCCCAGCATGGCCGGTGTAGAGTAGCCCTGCCGAGGCGGTCACTTTTAGTGTCCACCGAACCCGCGCAGGCGGGTCCTGCAGGTCCTCTTCCCCGGCGCGACCAAAGTGTCCGCCGTCCGAGAAGAGAGGTGCCGTATGTCAACTCGCAGCAAATCTGCGTCCAGAAGGTCGCTTGGAGCTGTCCTCAGGCCGGCGATCCTCGTCGTCGCGCTGGCGCTGCTGGCAACCTGCGCCACGGCCGGCGCGGCTGCTCCGGCCCGCGACGCGTCCGCCGCCCCGTGCACCGCGACCGCAACCGGGGCTCCCTGGTCGTACAAGGGCCAGAAGGGAACCCTCTACACCGTCCTCGGTGAAAACGGCGCGTCATGCTCGCTCGGCGCCAAGTGGCTCAAGCGGATCACAACCAGCCACGGCACAAAGAGCCCCACCGGCTGGACGTGCCTCGCGACCTCCGGCATCGGGGAGTGCCAGACCAAGGGCGGCGGCATCTTCGAATTCACCCCCAAGCTCAAGAAATAGCTCCGTACACGGGCCGCGGCCGATCCACTCCCGCTGCGACACACACCACTCTAGAGAGGTCACCCATGGCGTTTATTGTCACCCGTATCAACGTCGGCGACTACGATCGATGGAAGCCGATGTTTGACCAGGATGCGCCCGGCGCGCGCAGCGAAGCAAAGGGCCACCGGATCCTGCGCAACGCCGAAGCGCCGAACGAGGTCCTCATCGTGATTGAGTTTGGGTCAGCCCACGAGGCGCAGGCCGGCCGTGAGAAGTTGCTCGCCTCAGGCGTCCTCGATCGGTTCGACGACAAGGACGACCCCAAGGTCTTCGAGTATGCCGAACAGGTCGACTACTAACCGCCGACTGCATCAGTAGAAAAGAAACGCTCGCACAGATCGGGTGCGTAACCGCTAAACACCGGAGGAACCAGCCATGAGTGTTCTTATCCGCTTCGCCCCCGCAGCCCTGACAGCCCAGCAGTACGACGAAGCGATCCGCAAGCTCGGTGACGATGCTCCGGATGGCCGCGACTACCACGTCTGTTTCGGCTCNNTCGGAGAACGCCTGATGCCGATCCTCGCCGACGTCGGAATCAACCCGGGCGAGCCAGAATTCCTCGAGGTCCACAACGTCACAAAACGGTAGTGAGCCAGAACTGAGTCTCGGTGACCATCTCCGCGTTACGGCAGGGTCGCCTTCGTCGGCCGCTCCGCATATCGAAGCCGTTGCTAGCGCCGGGGGGGGTCGGAGACGGTCGATCTCGCACCGTACGTCAGCTGGGACCTCTGTGCTCGGACACCGACCGCAGAGGTCCCAGGCCTGCAAGAAGAGTCCGACCGCCCAGGCCGCCCGCCCACGCTGACCATGGCTACCCGGACCGTGACGGCCCAAGCCGGCAGCCTCGACCAAGAGCGAGCGCCCGAGTACCGGCCCGTCGCGTGCCCGCTTGGGACGTGCCGCAGTAGCCTGTCGCGCTGAGTCGCTCGCTCCTGCTCCCGCCGAATACCGGTGGCGCCGCAACGCGCGCAAGACGCCCGCAGTTCGTCGTGGGTGTCGCGCAAAGGGGGGTCTGTCCGGCGGATTCAAGACGATTCGCTTATGCCTCAGAACCTCATTGCGTGTGGTTGTGAGCAGCCGTTTTTGATGCCGCCGCCGGATCCGAGAGATTGGGTTCCGGAGGGGCATCTCGCGTGGTTTGTGTCGGCGTCGGTGGCGGAGATGGCTCAGGCCGTCGCCGCCATGAGCTTGCTGATGATGCCACGGGCGTACCTTCCACATTCGCTCTGGAGGAAGCGCTCGAAGGTGTCTGCGTTCCCGTCATCGCTGATCGAGCGCACGACGGCGTACGGGGTTCCAGACTCGAGGCATACCTGGGCAACGGCCGCTCCCTCCATCTCGACCGCCAGAGCATCGGGAAAGCGCCGTCGCAGGTCGCGGATCTGCGTCGCGTCCATGAACTGATCGCCGCTCAGTACCAAGCCTTTGACGACCTTGCTGGTGTTGCCGGGCTCTGCCGCGATGAAGCGTTGCGCCGCGCTGTACGCCAGTGAACTGACGCTCTCATCCGCGGCAAGTCTTGCCGTGCCGAGGGTGGGGACGTGGTAGCGGGGGAATAGCGGACTCGCGTCGAGATCGTGATGGACGAGATGGGTGGCGACGACAACGTCACCGATCGAAAGCTCTTCAGACACGCGCCCGGCCGCTCCGATGAGCACGACAGACTGAACGCCGAAGTGCTGAACGAGCAGCGTGGTCGTGGTCGCCACGGCGGTCTTTCCAATACCGGCGACCACGGCGACCGCCTCACGGCCGTGGAGAACTCCGCAGTGGAACGCCCTGCTGATGACTAGTTCAATGCGCGCCGCATCAAAGTCGGCGAGCAACGCGTCGAGTTCGCGATCCATGGCGGCGATGATCCCGACCCGGGCAGCCGACTGGCCGGCGGGGTTAGCCATAGCCGCGACCGTCGCCTTCGCTCATACGCCGAAGCATCCCAGGCCGCCCGCCGCTCATGGCCGGCTACGGCCCCCGTGCAACAACGCGCATCGTTGATCGCCATCAGCAGCAAGGTCGTTCAGCGCCCGGGGCGAGATCCTTGGCGATGATGCGGTCGCGATGGTTGACCGCCTCGCAGCGAACGTCGTCGTCGCAACGCGGTCGGACTCCGCGACGGGTCGAGTCACCGGTGGCAGGGCGGGGCTGCCCGCCGCCAGTCACGTCCAACGCGCACAGCCCTCATCGGGACCTCGTCGCCGGCGCGAAGTGGCGCTGGAGTTCGTTGGCGTAGGAACGGCCGATCGAGGCGCTGTTCTCCCCGAGCCATTCGGTGAATGCGATTTGCCCCAGGGGCGTCTCGTGTGAAACGAGCAGGCCGGCGGTTAGGCCCTTGATCTCGTCGGGTGTCAGGACGACGTCGTGCACGAGTAGGCCGAGTGCGCGTGATGCGACCGACATCGCGCGCGGCGGGAGATGCAGGATCGGCGCGCGTGATCCGACGGCGCGGCGGACCGAGTGAACGAGTTCTTCGAATGACATCGTCTGCGGCCCGGCCGCGTCGACGATGACGTTGTTGCGGGCGTGCGCGGCGTGCGTGCAGATCGTGGCGAGGTCGTCGATGTG
>PMKB01000016.1 GCA_003157595.1 Solirubrobacterales bacterium | reverse complement strand
CGCGTAGTTCTGGAAGACCATCGCAATGTCCCGGTCGCGCGGTGGGACGTCGTTCACGCGCACCCCACCGATGCGGATCTCGCCGGCGGTGATTTGCTCGAGTCCGGCCAGCATCCGTAGCGCCGTCGTCTTGCCACAGCCGGACGGTCCGACGAGCACGACGAACTCGCCGTCGCGGACGGTCAGGGTCAGGTCGCGCACGGCCCAGACGCTGGTGCCGAAGATCTTGCTTACGTCATCGAACTCGAGCGATGCCACTCGTTCTCCTCTCGTGAGCCCCCAGAGGGCGAGCCAGTTTCGTCCAGGACGCGGTCGACGTCGGCCGCTGTAGGGCCCATGCCGAGGCGCGGGTGCATTGCGCTGCCGCGACTGCGGCGGCGTACGCGAGGGCCGCTTCGAGCTCGCTTGCGCTCAGTCGCCGGAGATTTCGCTTGCCCAGTCGGTTGAACCGCCAGAGCCAGGCGAGCAGTCCGGCGCCGAAGGCGTCTCCTGCCCCGACTGTGTCGACGACTGTCACGGCGGGAGCGGTGACCCGCGCGGACCCCGAGGCGGTCCAGCCTTCGGCTCCCTCCGGGCCGTGTGTGAGGACAACGCAGCCGGCTCCGCCCGCCAGCAGCCGCCGGACCGCGTCGCGTTGGCTGCGGTCGGGGTAGAGCAGGCGAGGTCGGCCGCGCTGAGCTTGACGAGGTCGGCCACGCTGGACAGCTGCTCGAATCTCCGCAGGTATGTATCGCGATCCTCGATCAGCGCGGGCCGGATGTTCGGGTCGACCAGGAGCGTTCGCTGTCGTGCCTCGCGCTCGGCGAACTCCGCGATCGCCGAAGCGGGAGGATCGGACGTGAGAGCGAGCGTTCCGACGTGCAGCGCTACGACGTCGTGCGGCGGGATCTTCGAGGTCGTGGCGTCGGAGCGCCTCGTGGGCGATGCCCGCGAGGTAGAAGCTGTACGACGGCTCGGCCGCGGTCGAATCCACGATCGCGATCGGGGTGGATGCCGCGACGTGGACGACCCGGCGGGTGTCGACGTCGGCCGCCCGGAGCGTCTGTTCGAGCTGGCGGCCGAGCCGATCCTGGGAGATCGCGCCGAGGTAGCAGGTAGGTGCGCCGAGGCGACCGAGCGCGATCGCGGTGTTGAACGGGCCGCCTCCCGGAAACAGGCGCAGGAGGTCGCCGTCGCGATGCGCGTCGATCAGGGCTTCGCCGGCGACGGCGATCACGAGACCACCGCCTCACGCCGATGGAGGGCGCGGCGAAGGGCGTCGACGACCTCGTCCATCCATGCTTGAGCGGGCTCCCACGTCTGCCAGAGCACGGCCGAGCCGTGCGTGTGCCCGAGCTTGCGGTGGAGCGTGATCTCGACGCCGGCCTGCGCGAGCCGGCGTGCGTACGCCTCGCCGCTGTCGCGCAACACGTCGTACTCGGCCGTCATAACGTGCGCCGGTGCGACTCCCGTGAGGTCGTCGGCAAGCAGCGGCGAGGCATACGGGTCCGACCCCTCGGCCGGATCGGCGAGATACTCCCTCGTGAAGAAGTCCATGTCGGCCCGGTCGAGGCCGTAGTGCTCGGCGAACAGCGCGACCGAGGGGTAGTCGGCTGCGCCGGGGCTGATGTCGGTGACGGGGACCTCGAGCAGCTGGAGTGCCAGCGGGGGACCACCGCGGTCGCGCGCCATGAGGGCCACGACGGCGGCGAGGTTGCCTCCGGCGGACTCGCCGCCAACCGCGACACGCGCCGGATCGATGTCGAGCCGATCGGCGTTCCTCACCGCCCACAGCAGCGCGGCGTAGCAGTCTTCGGGCGGGGTCGGGAACCGATGTTCGGGTGCGAGTCGGTACTCGACGGTTGCGACGACGCACTCGGCAGCGCGGCAGATGTGCGCGCATTTCGCGTCGTTGACGAGCGAGTCGATCGTGCCGAGGACGAATCCGCCGCCGTGGAGATGGACGAACACGGGATGGGGACCAGCGCCGGCGGGAATGAAGACGCGGATCCGGATCTCGCCGCCGGCGACCGCAATCCGCTCATCGGCCGTTGCGCCAACGGGCTCGACCGTGACCCCTCGGCGCCGCAGTTCGCGGTCGAGCTCGTCCCGCAGCGTCTCGCGGAACTCGGGCAGAGGCAGCGAACCGTGGGTCTCGTTGACGGTCTTGTCCCAGTCGATCAACGACTGGACTTCCGGTGGGATCGTCACCGATCCGCTCCGGCGGAGACCCGCGGGTACTCGACGAGTAGTTGTCCGTCGGCCTCGTAGGTGACGGGCAGCGGGTCGATGAGCTCGCCGAGGAAGTCGCGGTCGCCGTCGCCGCGGAAGGCCATGAACTGCCACGTCCCAGCCTGCCGCTCGAGCAACTTGCCCGCATACAGCGTGCCGAGCGGCCCGCCCGGCCCGGCGATGGGACCGTTTGGGGAATCGTAGGGGCCGAACATCTCGTCGGAAGCGAAGACGAACGTTCCAGTCTCGCCCGGGTTGCCGAGCCTCGCGATCCGCTCGCGCGAGTGGTCTTCCGCCTGACACGACGCGAGGATCGCGTAGCGCCCGTTAACGCGAACGAGCTGCGGCACCTCGACTTGCGCGAAGTCACCTGGCGCGGTCACTGGCGGCAGGACCTCCCACGCGACGAGGTCGAGCGAGCGCGCGTGCCCGACCACGCCGGCGGCGTCGGGCGCGCCCAGCGGCGATCTGGCTGTGATGAGGCAATGGAGGAAGCCGTCGTCGGGGTGCCGGAACAGCCAGGGGTCGCGCCAGGACTGGTCGCGCCAGCGGGGGCGGTCGAGGAGGTCGTACCAGCGCGGGTCGGCCTCGAGCACCGGGTTTCCTGGATGCTTCGCCCAAGACACGAGGTCGTCGGAGACGGCGAGGCCGATGCGCTGAATCAGGCCCTGCTCGCGGCGGCTGATTCCCGTGTAGAGCATGTACCAGCGGCCGTCGTGCTCGACGGCNNGGCGCTGCCGGTCCAGGTCGCGAGGTCGTCCCAGCTTCCGCCCGGTCCGGGGTGGAGCGCGTCGGGAAGAACGCGCCACGTGCGGCAATCGTGCGAGACCGCGTGGCCGATCGAGGCATGGTGGTGGCGCAGCACCGGTTGCTCGAGCGTCCGCGGTGCCTGCAGGTAGAAGATGTGGTGCTCGCCTCCCGCCTGGATCAGCCAGAAGTCCCAGACCCACTTGTCCGCCAGGCGGAGAGTCATCTCAGGCGGTCCTGCGCGCAGGGTCGACAGCGTGAGGCGAACCTTCGCGCCGCGGCCGCGATGCCCGTGCCGGCCAGGGCCCGGGGGCCGCGGTGACGGTGGGTTCGTTGGGGTGCCGCCACGTCTAGCCTTTCAGCGATCCCTGGAGCAACGCCGAGATGAACTGGCGTTGGAAGACGCAGTAGATGATGATCATCGGCGCGAGGATCAGCAGCGCGCCCGCGGAGAGCAGGGGGATGTTGGTACCCCAGTCGCCTTGGAAGGCGCCGAGGGCTCCCGCCATCGTCCGCTCCAAGGGATTGTTGACGAGGACGATCGCAAGGAGGAACTGGTTCCAGGTCCAAACGGTCGTCAGGATCGCGAGGGACACGACGGCGGGGCGGGCGAGGGGGACGTGGACTCCCCAGAACAGCTGCCAGGTGCTGGCGCCGTCAATGCGCGCCGCCTCGGTGAGTTCGTCCGGCATGTTCACGAAGTGGGCGCGCATCCAGAACACCCCGAACGGCATGAACAGCCCGATCAGCGGCAGGATGATCGCCCAGCGGGTGTCGAGGAACCCCATGTGCAGGATCTCGTAGTAGAGCGGGACGATCACCCCTTCAAAGGGCAGCGTCAGCCCGAGCAGGAAGAGCAGAAAAATGAAGCGCCCGCCGGCAATCCGCAGTTGGCCGAGCGCGAAGCCGGCCATTGTCGCGATCACGACGGTTACGGGGACGGCGCCGAGCACGATCAGGACGCTCGACTTGAAGATCACTCCCATGTTGGCCACGTGGAAGGCTTCGACGAAGTTGCCCCACTGCGGGTTGGAGGGCCAGGAGATCCCGCTCGGGTATGTCCCCGACTTGTGTAGGGCTGCGGTGAACAGGCTCGCGAACGGCAGCAGCGTCCAGCCCATGAGGGCGATGAGCAGCACCGCCCCGCTCAGCCTGCTGCGGCGGGTGACGGTCACGACCCGTCACCTCTGTTCACAAACCACTGGATGGGTAGGACGCAGACCAGCACGAGAACCATCAAGACCACGGCGAGAGCGGAAGCGAGGCCAACCTCGCGGTTGTAGAAAGCCAGCTGGTAGATCTCGAGTCCAGGGACCATCGTCGCGTCCCCCGGGCCGCCGCTGGTCGAGATGTAAACGATGTCGAACGCCGACAGGGCGGCGATCACGGTGACCGTCACGCAGACGCCAATCTCCTGACGAAGGCTCGGCAGCGTGATGCTGAAGAACTCGCGGATCGCACCCGCGCCGTCGAGTTGCGAAGCCTCGTAGAGCGCCGGGTCGATCTTGCTCATGCCGACGAGCAGCAGAACTGTGCAGAACCCGAGCAGCACCCAGACTCCGATGATCCCGACGGCCGGGAGAGCGAAGCCAAAATCGCCAAGCCACGCACGCGTCACACTCCCGAGGCCGACCGCCGAGAGGGCTTGGTTCACGACGCCGTTGTACGACAGCACCCAGCTCCAGGCGATCCC
>PMKB01000218.1 GCA_003157595.1 Solirubrobacterales bacterium | reverse complement strand
GATCTGGGCCGCAACGACCTCGGCCGGGTCTGCGAGTACGGCAGCGTGCACGTGCAGACGCTGATGGCGGTCGAGCAGTACTCCCATGTCATGCACCTCGTCAGCGCCGTCTCCGGCCGGCTGCGCGAAGGCGTTGGTGCGATGGATGCGCTGCGCGCCACGCTGCCCGCCGGCACCTTGTCGGGTGCGCCGAAGGTGCGCGCGATGCAGATCATCGACGAGCTCGAGCCGGTCAAGCGCGGCGGCTACGGCGGCGCGATCGGCTATCTCAGCTACACCGGCGAGCTCGACACGGCGATCCACATCCGAACGGTCGTCGTCAAGGACGGCGTTGCGCACCTGCAGGCCGGTGGCGGCACGGTCGCCGACGCGCTTCCGGAGCGCGAGTTTCTCGAGTCCGAAGCGAAGGCCAAAGCGGTGCTGCGGGCGATCGAGCTCGCCGGCCAGCAGAGCGACTGGGAGTAGCGACACGCGGCGGCAGAGGAGTTCCGTCGCTGCGCCGGCACGCCGATGAGGAGGCTGCGAAGCGACGCGCGAGCGCGTCGAATGGCTACGCTCGTTTCGTGCGCGTGCTCGTGATCGACAACTACGACTCCTTCACCTACAACCTCGTGCAGTACCTCGGTGAGCTGGGCGCCGAGCTGGAGGTTGTGCGCAACGACCAGGCAAGCGTCGATCAGCTGCTGAGCAGCGCGCCCGATCGTGTCGTTGTCTCGCCCGGCCCGTGCACGCCCGACCAGGCGGGCATCACGCTCGAGGTTGTACGGCGGTTTCCGCAGGAGGGAATCCCGACGCTCGGCGTCTGCCTGGGCCACCAGGCCCTGGCCCAGGCCTTCGGCGGCGAGGTGATTCGGCATGTGCCGGTGCACGGCAAGACCGGCGTGATCGAGCACGACGGGCGGACCGTCTATCGCGGGCTCTCGAGCCCGTTGACCGTTGGGCGCTACCACTCGCTGATCGTCTCCGAGGAGTTGCCGCAATGCCTGGAGGTCAGCGCGCGCGGGGAGGGTGTGGTGATGGGGATCCGCCACCGCGACCTGCCGGCCGAGGGCGTCCAGTTTCACCCCGAGTCGGTGCTGACCGAGCAGGGCATGGCCCTGCTCGCCAACTTCCTGGACGCCGAGCGCGCGTGAGCGAACAGCCCAACGAGGTCGTCACGGAGGCGCTCGACTCGGTCGCCTCCGGTCACGACCTGAGCGCGGATCAGACGGCGGAGGTGCTGCGCGAGATCATGGCCGGCGGCGTGCCGCAAACCCAGATCGCAGGATTTCTGATGGCCCTGCGGACCAAGGGCGAGACCGTCGATGAGCTGACCGGGCTGGCCCGCGCGATGCGCGGACTGGCGCTCCGCGTCCACGCCCGAGCTGAGAATCTGCTCGACACCGCCGGCACCGGCGGCGGGCGGCGCAGCTTCAACGTCTCGACCACCGCAGCGCTGATCGCCGCCGGCGCCGGCTGCTTTGTGGCAAAGCACGGCAACCGCTCGGCGACGAGCCTGTCGGGATCGGCCGACCTGCTCGAGGCGCTCGGAGCCCGGATCGACCTCGAGCCCGACGCTGTCGCGCGCTGCATCGACGAGGCCGGCTTCGGCTTCATGTTTGCCCCGGCACACCATCGCGCGACACGCACGGTGGTGGGTGTGCGCAGCGAGCTGGCGGTGCGCACGATCTTCAACTTCCTCGGCCCGCTCACCAACCCGGCCGGCGCCAGCCGCCAGTTGATCGGCGTCTCGGATGTGCGCTACCTCGAGCGAATGGCCGGCGCCCTCGCGCTGCTCGGCGTCGACCGCGCGCTGGTCGTCGCCGCCGAGGACGGGCTCGACGAGATCTCGGCGAGCGCTCCGACGCGAATCGTCGAGGTCAACGGCACCGAGATCGTCGCGTATACGGTCTCGCCGGAGGACCTGGGGGTTTTCGCCAGCGAGCGCGAGGTGGCGCCGGGCGGCACACCTCAGGAGAACGCGGTGCTCGCACGTGCGGTGCTGGACGGCGAGCCCGGGGGCGCCCGCGATCTCGCGTTGATCAACGCCGGCGCGGCGATCTATGCCGCCGGCGCCGCGGCTTCGATCCTCGACGGTGTCGCGCTGGCGCGCGAGGCGGTCGACGACGGGCGTGCGAAGCACGCCTTGGAGCGCTTCATCGCGGCGACACTCCAGGCGCCGTGAGCGTCCTGGAGGAGATTCTCGAGAGCACTCGCGTCGATGTCGCGCGGCGGCGACGAGCAGTTCCCAAAGAAGCCCTGGAGGCCGCCGGCGAACTGCGACCGCATGCCTTTCGCGACGCGCTCGCCGGGCCAGGGATTGCGATCATCGCCGAGCACAAGCGCCGCTCGCCCTCGGCGGGGGCGATCCGCCCGGGTTCGAGCGTCGCCGAGATCGCGCGCGCCTACGAGCTCGGCGGTGCCGCCGCGATCTCGGTGCTGACCGAAGAGCGCCACTTCGACGGATCGCTGGATGACCTGAGCGAAGCACGTGCCGCGTGCCGGCTGCCGCTGCTGCGCAAGGACTTCATCATCGATTCCTACCAGCTCGCCGAAGCTTCGAGCGCGGGTGCCTGCGCGGTGCTGCTGATCGTCGCGGCGCTCGAGCCGGCGGCGCTCGCGGCGTTGCATGTCGAAGCCGGAGAGCGCGGGCTCGATGTGCTCGTCGAGGTGCACGATCGAGCCGAGCTCGAGGTGGCGCTCGGGCTCGGTGCCGAGATCATCGGCATCAACAACCGCGATCTGCGCGACTTCAGTGTGGACATCGAGCGCACGTTCGAGCTGCTCGACGCGATGTGGCCCGAGACGATCGTCGTCGCGGAGTCGGGCATCAACACCGCGCAGCACCTCGCCCGCCTGCGTGATCGCGGCGTCCACGCGGCGCTGATCGGAGAGCGGCTGATGCGCGATGAGGATCCGGCGTCGGCGCTTGCGGCCCTGCTCGCCGGCTCGCAACTGTGAGTGACACCTTTAGGAGCACTTGAGCACCGGGGGTCACACTGGCGCCCGGCTCATGCGGAAGATCCTGTCCTCGCCGTTCTTTGCCGCGCTGCTGGGCGGCGCGATCGTCGCCGCCGCGATGCTGATCGCCGGCGTCGGCAACACGACCGACCGTACGATCGTCGAGCCCACCGCGCTCGGCGCCGACACCGCGACTGCGACCGCCGGCCAGCCCGCCTGGGGCCAGATCTATCAACACGATGCGCCGGGCGTGGTGTACATCACCGCGACCGTCGTGGCGCAGACCTACTCGCCGTTCGACCTCTTTCCCAGCGCGACCCAGGGCACCGACACCGGCTCGGGGTTCGTGATCAACCGAAGCGGCGTGATCCTGACCAACAACCAC
>PMKB01000323.1 GCA_003157595.1 Solirubrobacterales bacterium | reverse complement strand
TGCGCCGCCACCGCCCCCACCGCCGAAGAATCCGTTCCCGCCGGCCCCGCCGCCCCCCACGCTGCCGCCGTCCTGGCCGACTTGGACCGTGAGCACCTCGGTGGCGGTCACGGACAGGCTGCTCGTAACGACCGCGCCAAAACCTGCTGCGGCCCCGCTAGAGCCGACGCCGCCCTGTGCACCCACGACCGTCACGCTGACGCTGCTCACGCTACTCGGGACGGTGAAGGTGTCCTGACTGCCGCTGTAGCCGTACGTGCACGTCGCGGTCGTAGCAGCCGTCGAGTACAGCCCGCTTGCCCCGCACTGGGAACCCGCAGACGCGGCAGGCACACCAAACAACAACCCGGCCAGGCCAGCCACGGCCGCGGCGCAAACGGGCAACGCGAAGCGCACCCAACCCCCCTGCGCGCGTTGTCTCGATCGCATCGTCCCGAGACCCTAGACAACGCGCCCCCGACCGGTCAACCACCCCACCAGGGATCTTCACACCCAACCCAACCCCAAGATCCCTGCCGCGCGAGCGAATCCTCAGCATCAACGGCAAGCGCATCGTCGGCAGTGACGGCGGCCATCTCCCTCGCCTGGAGCGGCGGGGGAGTGGTTCGCATAAGGCGAATATAGATTCACGATATGCGAACATCAAGCTGGGGCACTCAGCTGGGCAACGTGCATGTGCTCGTTGCGTGTTTCATGGTCTACGCGGAAGCCCATCTGGTCACGGTAGAACGCAATCGGGCGGTTGATGTCGCTCACGGGAAGGACGACAACTTCAAGGGTCCAGTCCATCAGGCACCTGGAGCGTGTCACCGAGGAGGCCCTCCTTCATGGCAGTCCGTTGCATGTGTCTCTGGATTCGACCGGACCGCTACCTGGCTCATGGCTGTTCTGCGGGGAGCCCGCGGATCCTGCGTTGTAGGAAGCGGAGCTCGGAGGGGTTGTCGGTCAGCGTGATCGCGGCCTGGTAGGCGTCCTTGGCCTCGATGGTGCGATCCAGGCGCCGGAGCAGGTCGGCACGGATCGCGTGGTAGCGCTGGTAGCGGTCGAGGTTCAAATCATTGAGCAGCTCGAGCGCGGCACTGGGGCCGCTGACCTGGGCGACAGCGACCGCCCTGTTGAGCGCGACCACGGGAGACGGGCTGACCGCGTAGAGGTGGTCGTAGAGCGCGAGGATCTGCGGCCAGTCCGTCTGTTCGTAGGCCTCCGCGTCGGTGTGGACCGCGTTGATTGCCGCCTGGATCTGGTAGGGGCCGGGGAGGTCCGCGCGCAGGCACTGCCGAACCAGCGACTGGCCTTCGCTGATGAGCTCGCGGTCCCACAGCGAGCGGTTCTGGTCTGCGAGCAGCACGAGATCACCGGACGCTGTTGTGCGCGCCAGCCGCCGCGCGTGCGCGAGCAGCATCAGCGCGAGCAATCCCTTCGCCTCGTGCTCGTCCGGCATCAGCGCGCACACCAGCTGTGCGAGCCGGATCGCCTCATCGCACAGCTCGACGCGCACGTGCCGGTCTCCGGCGCTTGACGTGTAGCCCTCGTTGAAGATCAGGTAGATGACCGCCAGAACGGATCCGAGCCGATCGGGCAGGGCGGCCTCGGAGGGAACCCGATAGGGAATCCCGGCGTCGCGGATCTTGCTCTTCGCGCGCACCAGCCGCTGGGCCATCGTGCTCTCGCTCACGAGAAACGCGCGAGCGATCTCCCCGGTCTCGAGTCCGCCGAGCAGCCTCAGCGTCAAGGCGACCTGCGCGGGCTGGGCGAGCGCGGGGTGGCAGCAGGTGAAGATGAGCCGCAGCCGGTCGTCGCTCACCGGGCCCTCCGGCTTTGCGGTTTGCTCCCGTCGCTGCGCGAGAAGCCACTCGGCCTGCCTGTGGCGCTCCGGCCGCGAGGACTCGCGTCGCAGGCGGGCGATCGCGCGGTTGCGCGCGGTCGTGATGATCCAGCCGGCGGGGCTGGGCGGCAGGCCCGTCTGCGGCCAGCGCTCGCATGCCAGCGCGAACGCCTCCTGGACCGCGTCTTCGGCGATATCGATGTCACCGAAGACACGGACCAGCACGGCGACGGCCCGCCCGTGCTCCTCACGGAACACCCGTGCAACATCACTGCTACCAAGCGGCGCGGTCAGCCCTGCGTCTCCTCCTGGAAGGGGCGCACCTCGACGGGGATCCTGCACGCGCGCGCGGCCTTGCGACCCCAGCCGAGCGCCACATCGAGATCGGGGGCCTTGATCACCCAGATCCCACCGATGTGCTCATTGGCCTCGAGAAACGGGCCGTCGGTGACCAGCACCTCGCCGTCGGTCAGCTTCAGCACGGTCGCGGTGCTCGACGGGTGCAGACCGCCCGCGAACACCCACGCCCCGGCGGCCCGAAGTTCGTCGT
Organism: Solirubrobacterales bacterium; assembly: GCA_003157595.1. Taxonomy (GTDB): domain Bacteria; phylum Actinomycetota; class Thermoleophilia; order Solirubrobacterales; family Solirubrobacteraceae; genus Palsa-513. The sequence goes on along the minus strand of PMKB01000323.1, from coordinate 4,171 downwards.
TCACGGCGCCGACATCAGCCATGATCTGCTCAATGTCGCCCGGCGGCGGCGCGCTCTCGGTGACATCGGGGTGGTACACGCTCAACAGATATTGCTTCATCAGAAAGTCCTCCTGTGATCGCTCGGTCGATCCGATGCCGACCCTCGTCATCTAAACGAACGCCAACCCCCGCAATCGACACCCTGTACCAGGCCGACTTCGACGGCCACTGCCAAGACAGGCCATTCCCTCCCCAGGGTGCCATCGTGACACCGTCCACACAAGCTCCGCCGTCTAGGCCACGGCCGTACCACCTTCACCGCCACAATCGGCGGCAGCCCGACAGCCACCCGCCGCATCCGACTCCGCTAGACACCGCTCTCGCTCGCGCGTGCATCCGGCCGCGCCCGAGCTGTTCCAACTCGCGCGCAATGCATCGGCGCGCGCGGACGGGGTCATCGAAACGCTTTGCGAGGCCCTCGGCGGGACGCTCGGGGTACTCGGCTTTGGTTGCGGAGCCGAGGTCCGGTGTTGCAGGATGGCGCAGAGCCATGTAATCTACAACCAGATGGTTGTAGATCGACTCGCCGATGTCACCGCCGATCGCATCTTCCAGGCGCTGGGAGCTGCGACTCGGCGCGACATCCTCGCGCGCGCGATCCGCCAAGAGCAGTCGGTGTCAGCGCTGGCGCGAAACTACGAGATGAGCCTCGCCGCGGTGCAGAAGCACGTAGCGGTGCTCGAGCGTGCCGCACTCGTGACCAAGCAACGACGCGGCCGCGAGCAGATCGTCAGCGCCAACGCCCCGACGCTACACAGGGCCGTCGCACTGCTTGACGCTTACGAGCAGATGTGGATCGAGCGCACCACACGGATCGCCGACATCCTCGCCGGCGAGGAAGGGAGCACGACATGACAGTCATCGGCACCACCAAGGATCCTGACACGCTGACCCTCACGCTGGTCGCGCAGTTCGACGCGAGCCCAGACCGGGTCTGGGAGGTCTGGGAGGACCCGCGCAAACTCGAGCACTGGTGGGGGCCGCCGACGTTCCCGGCCACATCCACCCGCCACGAATTCAGCGTCGGGGGACAGTCCCGGTACTTCATGACCGGCCCCGCAGGCGAGAAGCCGCAAGGTTGGTGGCGCATCGATGCGATCGACAAGCCACACAGGCTCGAGTTCGCGAACGGGCTCGCAGGACCCAACGGAGAGCCGATGCCCGGCGTCGAGCCGATGTCCTGCCATGTCACCTTCGAGGCCGCAGACGGCGGTACCCGAATGACTGCGGTCACCCACTTCACAGACGTCGAGCAGATGCAGACGATGCTCGGCATGGGCATGCAGGAGGGCATGGCACAGGCGATCGGCCAAATCGACGCCGTGCTCTCACCGGTCCCGGTATGACGACATCGCTCGGTAACCGCCGGCAACGGTGAGGTACCCCCGACTGCTTTGACCGCTTCTCGATTGGTCCCGGCGACTCGGCCAGGGCGGGCTGCTCCTCCTCGCGTTGCTGCTATCAAGTCAGACCAGCGATCCACCGCCGGCGGCGAGCGACACAACGCGAGTCGATCAGACACAAGGTCGACAGCAATCCGAAGGGTCAGCTCGCGTCGGCTCGGACTTAACCGGCCCGGTCGGACAACCCCGCCGCCCGGCAACCACACCCTGACACTGAGCCAAGCGACAGCGCAGCGATCAGCCATGGCGCGTGGAGAGCCGCGCCGTTCGTCCTGGAACGTATCCTGTCTAGCGACCGTCGAAACCGGATCGAGCCGAACATTGCCGAAGATGCCAACCTGGTCGGAGCCGGTGCGCGCTCGGGGGAAGCGCGAGTATGTACGCCGTCAAGCCAAGCTCGAGGAGGCGATGTGAAGCGACCCTGGCACACGATCGCGATCGGCGTCTGCGTTGTCGGTGTCGTAGCCGTCGCGGTTTACGTGGTAATTGGCGCGTCTGGTTGGCTCGCGCACCCGCTCGGGTCTTGCACGGGGAACGCCTATCTGGTGGTGCGATGCAAGGGCTACAACTTCTGGTCGGGCATCGGGTCGGACCTGGGCGAGCTGACGCTGCTCACGGCTGTACTCGCAACCTACTGGCATCACACGTGCCATGTCAGTAGGTGCTGGCGGCTCGGCCGCTTCGCGCATGGCCACCTGAAACTGTGCGCCCATCATCACCCGCTCGTCCCCAACGATGGCCGGGTTACCAAGGTCGAGATCGACGCGGTCACAAGGTCAACGGCAGGAGGAGATCAGTAGTCCTCCCGACCATCCCTAGCGGAACTGTCCGCGCCGCTACGGCACTGTCGCCGGGACGCCTGCACCTCGCGCTGAGCGGCAGCAAGGGGGTGACTCGCGTGCGGCTGCTGTGCGCGGAGCGAGCACGCGGATGCCGCTAGCCGGGGTTCTCCGAGCGCTCGATTTGCACGCGAATGCGCTCATGGACGCTTCAGGAACCTCAAATAGAACGCGGCGAACACCAGGACAAATCCGACGTTTGCTATCAGGCGCGGCCAGTGCGAGCACGTAAAGCACGACGGATGCCCGTTTTCCCATCGCTTCCTCCGACTCCACCTGCCCTGTTCTCATCGCTGTTGCAAAGCCAGCCGTGCCCATGGGAAGACCTGCAAATGCACGGCTTCTAGACCGTAGCTTCCGTTTCCGTCGCACGCCGGCGCTCCCGTCGCGGGGATCGTCATTATCGAACCCGTGTACGACGGCGGGTGCGTGATCGACGCAGGGCGGGCGCTCCTTATCATGAGAAAGCACCAGCGCGGCTCGCCTCCGAGCGCCCCGCCGGCACGTGCCAGATCAAGACCGCTGCTCGTGCCCTCCGCGTCTCGGAGCGCCAGCAGAACATTCAAAACCTGCCGGTTTGCAGGTAGATTCAAGCCGGAGAGGGGACTCGAACCCCTGACCTATCGCTTACAAGGCGATAGTGCGGATCGCCTGAATGCGCCCGGTCTGCCTGCAAACAGGCATGTTTTCAAGCGGGGCCGAATCGGCAATTTCGGCTCATTTGGGCTGATTTCGGCTGGATTAAGGCCAACGGGGCCCCGTTGGCATTAACGATCTCCGGAGTCCCGCCGCATGCGCGTTGGCGCGCGCACGCCGGACCGGGCGTGATCCTGCCGCCTGTCGAGACGGAACTCGTCCGCACGGGTGTGGCAGGCGGCTGCCCAGGGGCTTCCTCGCCGGATGCTGGCCAGCACGACGAGGAACGAGCAGCGATAGCCTTGTGGCGGCACAAGTCGGCAAACCGACATTCGCGCGTGCGACGAGCAAGTCGCTCATCGTTGGTTGCCGTTCGTTGCACGCGTCCGGCGCATCAGGCGGCTTCAGCGAGCACGGCGACAGTTTGCGCAACTGCGCCGGCCACGTCATCGTCGTTCGGGAAGAGCAAGGACCGTCCCAGCGCGTCGAGCAACTCGGGCCACGCGGCCGGGTGAGCGGCGACGTACTCGTCAACTGGAACCCACATCGGAACCCTGGCGCATCGACCGCCTCAGGCCCCTCCGGGCTGACCCCCGACCAGATCGACGGCGGGCTGGGCACCAGACGAGGGTTCCTGGGCGGGTTTCGTGCGGAGTGCGCTTCCGTCGTCGAGGTCGAAGAAATGCATCTTGTTCGCATCGAACATAAGCGACAGCTGCGTTCCGCGGCGAACGTCTGTCTCGGCGTCGAGGCGCGCCACGATGACCGTCTTGCCCGTGTCCGCCCCGCCGGTCCCCGAGGCCGTCCCGGCGGCGTCGTCCGTGAGCCCCTCGAGGACTCCCTCGCCCCTGGCCGGCGTCGCTTCGACCTCAATGTGCGAGATGATTTCGGAGCCGAGCTCCTCGGACACGACGACCGTTCCACGGAGTCCGTCCTGATCGCTGGGGGCGACGGAGATCGCCTCGGGTCGGATGCCGACCGCGAGGATCCGGCCAATCGCGCGAGCGAGCGCCGGCTGGTCGGCGAGGACTCGGTCTGGAATCGGGACCGTATAGGAGCCGATACGGCATTCGATGCCGCCATCGCCGCGGCTGAGTTCTCCTTCGACGACGTTCATCGCGGGACTGCCGATGAAGGTCGCGACGAAGAGGTTCGACGGGTCGGCGTACACCCGCTGAGGCGTGTCGAGCTGTTGCAGCACCCCGCCGCGCAGGACGGCAACGCGGTCCGCCATCGTCATCGCCTCGACCTG
>PMKB01000353.1 GCA_003157595.1 Solirubrobacterales bacterium | reverse complement strand
GTCGTAGAGCGTCTCGGCCATGAACTTGGTGATCCGCGAGAACCGCCGGTCGGTCAGTGAGAACTCCCCCACCTTGTCCGCGTTCTCGGTCGCGATCATCTCGGCGATGACGTGCTCGTTGTGCTCCGCCGACACCTTCACGACGCGCCCGTCGGCGAACTCGAGGCGGATGCCGCTGACGAGGTTGCCGTAGCGGTAGAGCGGCTGGTTGAAGGCGATCCAGCCCTCGGTGCCACGCCAGTCCGGGGTCGTGAAGATCTCGAAGCTCGGGATGNNCCGCTACCCCCCACCCATTGGCGTTGCTCGCCGAGCGTGATGCGCAGGTCGACGTCTGCGCCCACGATGTGCAGCCGCTCGATCGGCAGGGCGTTCAGCCGCGCCACGTAATCGCCGATCTGCCCGCTGACCTCGCGCCAGCGCGCGATCGGGTCGGCTTCCTCGAGGAAACAGGCATCGGTTATCTGCTGCCAGTACTCCGCCTCCGAGAGCCGGGCCTCGGCCGCCATCGCCGCGGTACCGTAGAGGCCCAGCGTCCAGCTGAAGCGCTCGGCGCTCTCCTTCTCGGTACGCCAGTCCATCGCCGGTTTCTGCGCGCGCCCGCTGCGCATCATCAGCGCCGGATCGACACCTTCGAGAGCGTGCATATCCGTGTCGCTCAGCACGCTGACCTGATGATCGATCTGGTCGATCATCCCTCGCAGGTAGGTGGACGCGAAGAAGTCGATCTGCTCATCCCCCGCGAGCTGGTAGAAGTCCCGTGCCAGGTTGGCGGCGGCATCCTTGTCAGGCTGGTAATGCCCGATCGCGTGCGCGCCGGCGCGCCATACGGCACGGTGCAGCTCGACGTACAGCGGCTTGGCCGCCTCGTGCGCCGAGATCCGCACGACCTCGCCGCGCTTGACGCCGGAGCCGCCGCCGAGCGCGAAGTTGACGAGCACGTCCGCGTAACGTTCGAGCACTGCCTGCGACGGGCGAAACGACACGCGCTCGACCCTATCCGATTCGCGCAAACGCAACCGAGGATCAAATTTTGCGGAGAATGCGCGAACTTCCGTCAGCCGGTCTTGCACTGCCCGCGGGCAGATCGTATGTTCTCGCCAGGACGCGGGACGAGCCGCAAAGAGCGAGGCCACCGAGGTGTGAGGCCGCGCCGCCCAGAGAACGGAGCGCCCCTTCGGGAGCGAACCGTAGGAGGGTTCCTCAAACGGCTCGCTTCCGCGTCTGAATTATTTAACCGGTCGGCTTGGGCCGGTTTCGCGGGGAGATCGCAGCCTTCACGCCCCCGCCCCCGCCCCCGCCCCCGCCCCCGGCTCGTCCGCCCGGCAGCACGCGCGCGGCGAGGATGCCGCCCAGACCGCCGAACAGGTGGTCTTCCCAGGAGATCCCGGTCTGCGGCACGAGGTCGGCCGCGAGGGCGCCGCCGAACAGAAGCGCCACGACCACTCCGACCAAGAGCGCTCCGATGTTGCGGGTGAAGAACCCTCGAGCGATCAGGAAGCCGGCGTAGCCGAACACCACGCCGCTCGCGCCGACGGTGTTCGTGCCGCTGCCGGCGGTCAGCCAGGTCCCCAGACCGGCCACGAGGATCACGATCACGGTCACCTCGATGACGCGTCTGGCGCCGGCTATGGCGATCACCAGGCCGAGCACGACGAACGGAACCGTGTTCCCCAGCAGATGGCCGAAGCCTGCGTGCAGGAACGGGGCTGAGAGGATCCCCGGCAGCCCCGACAGCGTGCGCGGGTAGATGCCATCGTTGCTCAGCCGCTGATCGTCGATCTTGTTGACGATCTCGAGCACCCACATCAGCGCGACGAGCGCCCCGATCACGGCGGCACCCTCGAACAGCGCGGCCCGGCGAGCGGTCTTCACAGCCTCAGTGTGGCGCATGCCCCGGCGTCCTACCATCCAGAGATCCGCCGTCCGCTGATCATGCTCGTCGCGCTCGCCGTGGCGCCGCTTGGCGCCTGTGGCAGCCAGAAGAGCACGCTGCCGCCGTCACCGGGCGGCTCCGGCGCAGTCGCACTGCACGACCTTGCCCACTACCCGGAGGTCTACGCCGACGCGCAGGTGGCGACCGTCGGAACGGTCGCACGCACCTACGACGGGCGCCGGCGCCTGTATGTCCTGGACGGCGGTGACGGCACGCGGATCGTGCTCGAGCCAAACTCAAGCGCCGCCGCCGAGCTGGGGCACCAGGTGCGGGTCAGCGGCCTGTTCACTGTCACGTTCCAGCTCGGCTACGAGATCCTTATCTCGCGGATCGCGCCAGACGGTAGCCTCTGAATCGATGGTGGAGCACAGCGAACCGGGCGCTCCCGCCCCTCGACTCGGCCTCGCGCTGCGACGCCGAGACCTCGTCGGCCTCGTGGGGCTGCTCGTCGTGCTCGGTGTCGTGCTCGCGCTCGTCGTCCACGGTGGCACCCCCGCCAAGGGGCCCGGTGGCGTGAGCACCGCCCAGGGCAGCCGCTACGACGGATTGGCGCTATCGAGCTCAGAGGCCGCGCCAACGCTCGCGCTGGACAACTACCTCGGCACGCCGGTCAACCTCACCAACTACCGCGGCAAGGCCGTGCTGGTCACCTTCCTCTACACCCACTGCCCCGACATCTGCCCGCTGATCGCCTCACACCTGCACACGGCGCTGGTCGAGATGCCGGCTGCGGAGCGCCGCAAGCTGCAGATCATCGCCGTGTCGGTGGACCCGCGCGGCGACACGCCGAGCACGGTCACGCAGTTCCTCGCCGCCCACGAGATGACCGGGCGGATGCAGTACCTGATCGGGTCGGCGTCCGTGCTCCAGGCCGTCTGGAAGGACTGGGGAATAGCCTCCGCCCCGCAGGCTGCAGCCGGCGACCCGGATGTCGTTGCGCACTCGGCGCTGATCTACGGCATCACCGCGCACGGCAAGATCACCGTGATCTACCCGTCAAACTTCACGCCGGGCGAGATCGTCCACGACGCGCGCGTCCTCGCCGTCTCCTGAGCTGCCGATGCTTGCGCGCCTGGCCACGCACCGCTACGCGTTGCGATTCGCGTTGGGCGCGCTGGCCGTCGCGCTGCTGGCTTATGGGCTCCTCGCCAACGCCCCCAAGGCGCGACGCCTCGCGCCGCCGCTGCCGACCCGTACGCTCAGCGGCAAGCCGACAACGCTCGCCGACCTGCGCGGACACGCGGCGGTAGTCATCTTCTTCGCAAGCTGGTGCAGCCCTTGCCAGCACGAAGCGCCGGCGGTCGCCCGGTTCGCACGCTCGCCTGCCGGCCGCGGTCGCGTGGTCGCGGTCGACTACACCGATGGAAGCAACTGGCGCGGCTTCGTGCGCCAGTACCGCTGGAGCTTCCCGGTGCTCGACGACTCCAGTGGCGAGACCGGCGCCGCCTTCCGCATCCACGACCTGCCGACCGTCGTGTTCCTGGACCGCCAGGGACGGATCGTGTCCACGATCTCGGCTCCGCAGACCGTCGGCTCGCTCACCCGCGGTCTCTCAGCGGCGGCCTGAGGCGCGGGCTGGAGCGCCGGCGAGGCGCGTATCTTCAGGTGCAGCCGGGCTCCTCACGTCGCCTCCTGCGGCTCGTGCCGCCGCGCGCGGCGGCTTGTCCGGGCTAGGCGCTCCGCGCGGCGCCATGATCGAGGGTTGCGAGGTCGGCCAGCACCGTGGCGCTCGGGATTGCGAAGCCGATGCCGCTGTTTGAACCCTGCGTGGCGAGCGCACTGCCGCTCGTCGCGATTTGCGAGTTCACGCCGATCACCTGCCCGGCCGCGTTCAGCAGCGGACCGCCGGAGTTACCCGGGTTGAGGGCTGCGTCGGTCTGGATCACGCCCGTGATGCTCGCGCCGTTGGGCGAGGTGATCGTGCGATCCAGCGCCGAGATCACGCCGACCGTCAGCGTCTGGTCGAAGGTGAACGGGTTGCCGATCGCAAACGCCGGGTCGCCCACGCGCGCGGCGGCGGAGTTGCCGAAGTGCAGCGGCGAGAGCCTCAGCCCCGCCGGTTTGACCGAGAGCAGCGTGAGGTCGTTGGAGGCGTCCACGCCGACCACGGTCGCGCGCCGCGTCGGCCCGCTGGTGCCGGCGAACTGAACGGTGATCTTGTTCGCGCCCGCGGTCACGTGGTTGTTCGTGAGAATCAGACCCTTGGCACTGACGACGATCCCGGACCCGCTGTCGCTCTGCGTCCCGCCGAACAGCCCGGTGGTCTGCGTCGTGGCGAGGATCGCGACGACGCTCGGGGCTGCGTGCTCGTAGATGAAGTGCGCGAGCGTTTGATGGGTCTGCTCGTCGGACGCGAGCGCATTGGCCGCGAGATCTGTCGAGGACGACACGGTCCGCGTCGTGACGGTGCCGGATGGTGCGATCAGAACAACCGCGAGCGCGGCCAGCAGGCCTCCGAGGGCCGCTGAGAGAATCGAGGTCATCGGGCGTCGGGACATCGGCGGACGCCGGATCTTGGCGGTCGACTCTGAATCCCGACTAAAGGCGATTCAGAGGTTGATCCTCAGCACGACGCGGCCGGGCCGCGTCGCTCGCAGCCGCAGCCAGCCGCCCCGGGCGGGCCCGATCACGCCGCCACCGCTCGCGACCCCCCAGGCGTCGAGGTAGCGCTCCCGCACGACGATCGTGCCGGCGCGGGCGACCTGCAGCTTCAGTTCCGCTCCATTCGAGCTGAGCAGGCGCGCCGGCCCGCTCACGATGCCCGGCGCGCCCACAACCGCGTAGACGTGCCAGTTGGAGCTACGCCAGAGCAGGCGCAGTCCGGGCACGCCGGCACGCACGAGCTTGGCCTCGGCGAGCGCGGCATAGTCGAGCGGGACGTTGGGCACGGCGACGAACCGCACCCCGTTTGCGAACAGCCACGAGTGGTAGGACGCCGCGCTCAGGGCGCCCGGGACGTAGAAGATCGGGTTCGCCCCGGTGTCGAGCTGGCGCTCCCAGCCGCGCGCGAGCGGGAAGTAGGGCGCGACGTAGGCCGCCTCCCAGTGCAGCGCCGTCGGCACGACCTCGACGCGGCCAAGCGGACGGTCGGCGCGCCTCAGGAACGAGACCAGCGGCTGGAAGTAGGCCGTCTGCATCGACGGGTTGCCGTCGCCGAGCAGCGCATTCCCGGCCGGGACCCACTCCGAGAGCGCCAGCGGAATCGCCGCAGCGATGAGCAGCAGGATCGTGCGGCGGCGCTGGCCCCAGGCAAGCATCACGACAAGCGCGACGCCAAACGAGACGCCGAGCCGCGTGACGTTGTTGCCGACGGCGCTCGGCACGGCGTAGGCCCCGATCACGGCGAGCGCGTAAAGCGCAACGCCGATCGCGACCGTGCGGTCGCGGCGGGCGACGACGACCCCGAGCGTCGCCAGTCCGAGGAACATCGCCAGGAAGCTGATGAACGGGAAAGGCATCGTCCCCAGGCCCGGGAACAGCAGTTCGAGTGCGAGCAGCGGGAGCGCCGCAGCGCCGATGAGCGTGCCGGCGGCGAGGCGGCGCTCGGGCCAGCTGCCGACCAGCCACGCGAGTCCGGCCATCGCGAGGAAGGCCCCGGCGAGCGGGCTGGCGAGCGACGTCGCCGCGCCAAACGCGACGGCCAATGGCCACAGGCGGTTGCGCGCCGCGAGCAACGCCACGAGGGCGAGCGTCTCGCCCAGCAGGTACGGCTCCTGGCCGATCGCGACCTGCACGACGGTTCCCACGGCGAAGACGATCGCGCCGGCCCTGCCGGCCCGCTCGAACCGCCCCACGGCGAGGCGATCGAACGCCCACGCCGCGATCGCCACACACGCGATCTCCATCAGCGGGATGCCGGCCAGCCAACCGATCGGCGCGAACAGCACCGAGTAATCGAAGGTCCAATGGCCGCCGTACCAGCCGCTGTCCCAGAGCGTGAGTCCGCTCCGAGCGAACATCTCCACGCGATAGGTGGCCGCCGCCAGGTCGCCACCCTGGGCGCCCGTGAGTATTGCGAGGAGCGCCAAGCCGGCGGCGAGCAGCGGCGCGACCAGGCGCGAGCGGGCTCCCAGGACCATCTCGCGATCTTATCCGCCCGGGCCGTCGGCTGGACCGCCGTTCGAGCGCGCCGCCCAACGTTCAAGCGCAGCCGTGTGTGTGCCGATTAAGCCTGGCGCGAGTCGAACGGCGTCGGCCGCGCCCAACGCGCTGTCCGCCCGCTCATCTTGACGCTCAGGCTCATCACCGACAGCTCCGAGGTGCCCCCTGCGGTACCGGTCCGGGCACGCGCCGATCTGGGCCTGGAGGCCTTCGAGCAGCTGTTCGCCAACGCCGGGTGCATGCTCGCGATCTTCGACGGGAAGGCCCGCTTCGTGGCCGTGAACGCGGCCTGCACACGCGTGCTCGGCCGCGAACCGAGCGAGCTGATCGGCCAGTCGTTATTGGACTGCCTGCACCCGCACGATCCCTCCTCCGCTGCGCGCAAGGCCGACGCGGCGCTCGGATGGCAGCCCGGTTTCGCCGAGCTGCTGGCGCGCCACCGCCACAGCGACGGCAGCTGTCGCTCGCTGTTGTGGAGCGGCAGCGCGCATGGCGACTACTGGTACGCGTCGGCGAAGGATGTGACCGACTGGCTGCACCTGGAGCATCGCGTCGGGCGCGACCCGTTGACCTCGCTGCCCAACCGCGAGGTCTTCGCCGATGAGCTGGCGCGCGGGCTCGGCCGCCACGGACGGTCCAGCCTTGATTTGGGTGTGCTGTTCATCGACATCGACTCGTTCAAGCAGGTCAACGACAGCATCGGCCACGAGGGCGGCGACCGGCTGCTGGCGGAGGTCGCGCAGCGCCTGCGCGACGCCGTTCGCGTCGGCGATGTCGTCGGTCGCCTCGGCGGCGACGAGTTCGCGATCATGCTCGAACTGCTCGAGAACGACTTCGAAGCGGTCTCGGTGGCGCAGCGCGTGCTGCAGGCGTTCAGCGCGCCGTTCGAGGTGCCCGGCGGCCCGGTTCGCGTTTCCGCCAGCGTCGGACTCGCCGTTGCGAAGGACTCCGACAAGACCGCCGACCGCCTCATCCACGAGGCGGACATCGCTATGTACCGCGCCAAAGCGATTGGGCGAAACCGTTTCGCGATCTTCGATACTGAGCTGCGTATCGAAGTGGATCGCCGGCTCAGCGTCGAACGCGACCTGCGCCACGCGCTCGCGCGCAACGAGTTCGAGATCCACTACCAGCCAGTCGTCTCACTCGCCGACGCATCCGTCGCCTCGTGCGAGGCGCTCGTTCGCTGGACCCACCGCGAGTGGGGTCCGATCTCGCCCGACGAGTTCATCCCGCTCGCCGAGGAGAACGGGTTGATCGTGCCGATCGGCGCCTGGGTGCTCGGGACCGCGCTGCGCCAGCTCGCCGACTGGCGCTCCCACGGCAGCGAGGTCGGCGTTTCCGTGAACGTCTCGGCGCGCCAGCTAACCGACGAGAGCGTCGGCCTGATGGTTGCCGCCCTGCTCGCGGAAACCGGCGTCCCGGCCAGTGCGCTGTGCCTCGAGGTCACCGAGACCGCCGTCCTCTCCGACCCGATCAGGGTCGCCGCCCGCCTGGCGGAACTGCGGACGCTCGGCGTGCGCATCGCGTTTGACGATTTCGGCACCGGCTACTCCTCGCTGCGGCACCTCAGCCAGCTGCCGGTCGATGTGATCAAGCTCGACCGCACGTTCGTTACCGGGCTGAACCGCCCAGAGGGCCGTCGCGACCGGGCGATCCTCATCGCGGTCACAACGGCGGCGCGGGAGCTCGGGATCAGCGTCGTCGCCGAGGGCGTCGAGGACACCGCGCAGCTCGCCGAGCTGCGTCGGGCCGGCTGCAGCTTTGCACAGGGGTTCCTCTTCTCGGAGCCGCGCCCGGCGGGCCGCATCGCACCCGACGGAACCTCCGCCGTCGTGCTCCGCAGCGGCGATGAGGACGCACGCTCCGTCGATCCCGATTTCGGGCGCGACGCGGTCCGCGACGCCCGTGAGCACCGCCTGCGCAGCAACGCCTGAGCTAGGCTGGAGTCGTGCGCATCCTGGTAGCCGAAGACGAGGCCGCGATCGCCGACTTCATCAACCACGGGCTGAGCGCCGAAGGCTACGCGGTGACGGTCGCGTCGACGGGTGACGATGCGCTGGCGCTCGCACTCTCGGAGGACTTCGGGCTCGTGGTGCTCGACCGGATGCTCCCCGGCCGCGACGGGATCGAGGTGCTCAAGGCGCTCAGAGTTTCCAAGCCCGACCTGCGCGTGATCATGCTGACGGCGCGCACCGAGATCGACGACCGCGTCGAGGGCCTCGACGCCGGTGCCGTCGACAACATGACCAAGCCGTACAGCTTCGACGAGCTGGCCGCGCGCGTGCGCGCCCATCTGCGCATGCCCTCGCAGACGCAGTCGACGCGCCTGGAGGCCCTCGGGATCGAGCTCGATCTGCTGACCCGCCGTGTCACCCGCGACGGGATCGAGATCTCCCTGTCGTCCAAGGAGTTCGATCTGCTCGCGTACTTCCTGCGCCACCCCGCGAACGTCCTCTCGCGCGAGCAGATCCTCAGCGCCGTCTGGGGCTACTCGCACGATCCTGGAACCAACATCGTCGAGGTGTACGTCAGCTACCTGCGACGCAAGCTCGGCCGTCCGGGGTCGCCGGCACCGATCCTCACGGTGCGCTCGGTCGGCTACCGGCTCGCGCCGACCCGTGCCTGAGCTCCCGGATGCCCTCTAGCGGCGCCAGGGTCCGGCCCCGCTCGCTTCGCTGGCGACTCACGCTCGCGCTCGGCACCGTCCTGATCCTCGCCTTCCTTGGCACCTTCTACGTCGTCTACCACGAGACCGATTCGCGGCTGCGCGGACAGGTCGACACGGATCTGCGCAAGGAGGCCGCGTCGTTCTCGCTCACCGTCTCGCCGCCAGGCGTTGAGCTGACGAGCGCGCAGATCGCCGGACGGGCGCGGCACTACGTGGGCGAGCAGCCGTTCTCGGCCGCCGAGCGCCTGCTGTACGCGATCGTGCCCGGACAGAGGCTCGCGACCAACTACCCGGAGCTGCTGGGCCAGAGCGCGCACGACATCGACGACACAGCGGCCAAGCGTCATGCGGAGGCTCGGCTGACCGCCGAGCTGAGGGCGCAGAAACCGGGCTTCTCGATCCAGCGGGCTCCCGATGCCGGCGACGTGCGGCTTTATGTCGAGGCGTTTCGAACCGAGGATGGCCTGGTCTCGCGGGTCGGCGTCGCCGAACCGCTGGCGCCGGTCAATGACGCGCTCGAGGGAATCACGCGCGCGTTCGCGATCGGCGGGACGCTCACGCTTGCAGCGGCCCTGCTCGCCGGCTTCCTGCTGGCGGCGGGTTTCGCCCGCCCGCTGCGACGGATGGCCCGGATCGCCGCGCTCGTCGATGCCGGGGATCTGTCGCCGCGGATGGAGTACCGCGGACCGCGCAACGAGACGCGGATCCTCGCCGACGCGTTCGACCACATGCTCGACCGGCTCGAGGAGGCCTTCGCGCGCCAGCAGGCGTTCGTCTCAGATGCCTCCCACGAGCTGCGCACGCCGCTGACGGCGATCCGCGGCCAGCTCGAGGTTCTGGCCCGCCGGGAGAATCCCGGCGCCGCGGAGGTGCGGCGCGTACAGGGGCTCGTGGCGGCGGAGGTCGACCGGATGACGCGCCTGACCGAGGATCTGCTGCTGCTGGCGCACACCGACGAGGCGCGCTTCATCCGCCGCGAGCCGATTGAGCTGGATCCCTTCCTCGCGGAGTTGATCGCCAGCCTGCAACCCACGACGGATCGGCGGCTGAGCACCGCGACCGTGGTCCCGGGGATCCTCAACGCCGACCGCGACCGGCTCGCGCAGGCGTTGCGCAACCTCCTGCGCAACGCGGTTGAGCACACACAACCCGATGGTTCGATCGAGCTCGGCGCGCGTGAGGCCGCAGATGGCCGGGTGCAGATCTGGGTTGATGACGATGGCCCCGGCATCGCACCGGTGGAGCGCGAGCGGGTCTTCGATCGATTTCACCGGGCCGACCCTTCGCGCGCTCGGAGCGCCGGCGGGACCGGCCTGGGCCTCGCGATCGTACGTGCGTTAGTCGACGCGCAGGGCGGACGGGTGTGGGCGACGCACGCGCCACTCGGCGGGGCGCGCGTGGTGGTCGAGCTTCCCGGCTATCGGCGCCTGCGGCTGTAGCGCGAGCTGAGCGTTGCGCTCGCGAGCTCGCGCCCGCCGCCGGACATCTAGAGGCCGATGAAGTTGATCCCCATCGAGTGCAGCCCATCCTGAGCCTGATTGTTGAGCCACGCGAGGTCGTTGGTCCACATCAGCACACCCATCGCGATCAGCACCGCGCCGCCGGTGAACACGATCACGCCGTAGTGGCGCTTGACCCAGCCGAATACCCGCGCCATGCGATCGAACGCCAGGGCTGTGGCGATGAACGGAATCGCCAGACCAGCCGAATAGAAGGCCAGCAGAAGCGCCCCGTGCAACTCGGAGCGCGTTGTGCCGGCGACCGCGAGGATCGCTCCGAGCGTCGGCCCGATGCACGGCGTCCAGGCGACCGCGAAGGCCGCTCCCGCGACCAGCGGGCCGCCGCGCCCCGCGCGAGCGAGCAATCGCTCGACGTGCCATTCGCGCCCGAATGCCGGCACGATCGACGAAAGCACGAAGACAAGACCGAGCGCGACGATGACCGGCGCGGCGATGCGCTGGAGGATCACCCTGTGCTCGATCAGGGACGAGCCGATCGCGGTGGCGCCGAGCCCGTACAGGATGAAGATCGTCGAGAAGCTGGCGATGAAGAGCAGGCTCGGGACGAGGACTCGCCGGACTCCCGCGCTCGAGATCTCGTTCGGCGAGACGCCAACGACGGTCGAGATGTAACCCGGGACGAGAGGCAGGACACAGGGCGAGAGGAACGACACAGCGCCGGCAGCGATCGCCGCGAAGATCCCGACACCGGTAGCTGAAGAGCCCACTGCGCTAGAAGTCTAGAAGGAGCCGCGACAGCCGGCCGCCCTGCCAGGCGATCGGCGAGCGCCCCTCCTGCTCGACGTGCAGGCTCGCGCCACCGATCGCCTGCGCGTAGCGCTGCGCGATCGCCAGCGGATGGCTGGGATCGGCCTCGTCGCGGCTGCCGACGATCAGCGTCGGCGCCGCGATCTCAGCAAGCTCCGACCAACTCTCAAACGGCCGCGAGCGCGGGACGGCGGCCAGAGCGTCGGCGACGGCCTCGGGATGGCTGTGAGCGGCGAGCCGCTGGCGCAGCACCCGCTCCACCGCCCCGCGCCACGCAACCGGCACGCCACCGAGCTCATAGGCGGCGACGAACCCCTCCACCCCGCCCTCGCGTAATCCCTGTGCGAGCGCATCCCAGCGCACTGGATTGCTCGGGCACTCGGGGTCGTAGGCGGGCGTCACGATCACCAGCCTGGCAACGCGCTCGGGGCGATCAAGCGCAAAGCGGATCGCCGTGTGAGCGCCCATCGAGGCCCCGATCAGCACCGCATGCTCGACACCAAGGCCATCCATCACCGCCTCCAGATCGCCGGCCAGCGCGGCGTAGGAGTAATCGCCGTCCGCGGCAGGCGAGGAGGTTCCGTGACCGCGGGCGTCGTAGAGGACCAGCCGCCTCCCCGCCCGCTCGAGGGTGCGCGAGCCCATCAGCACGTAGCGACGCGTCGCCGTCAATCCGTGCAGGCCGATGACCGCCGGCCCCTCGCCATGGGATTCGTAGGCGAGCGACTGCTCGCCGCGTGCTACCACGTGCCTCACGCCGTGATGTGTAGCGCAGGAGGCGATCTCATACGCTGTGAGGGTGACCGTGGTCGATGTCAGCGAGGCCGATTTCGACGCCGAGGTCATCGAGCGCTCGCGCACGACCCCGGTGATCGTCGACTTCTGGGCGGCGTGGTGCGGCCCGTGCCGCGCCCTGACGCCGCTGCTCGAGGAGGCGGCCGGCGCCCGAGAGGGTTCGGTCGTGCTGGCCAAGGTGGACACCGACGCCAACCCCGGCCTCGCTGAGCTCTTTGGGATCCAGGGCATTCCCGCGGTCAAGGCGTTCAGGGATGGCGCGGTTGTCGAGGAGTTCGTGGGCGCCCAGTCGCGAGCGGTCGTCGAGCGCTTCTTCGACGCCCTGGCCCCGAGCAAGGCCGAGCTGCTGGCGGCCGCCGGCGACGAGCAGTCGCTGCGCCAGGCGCTCGCGCTGGAGCCCCAGCGCGCGGACGCGGCGATCGCGCTGGCCCGGATCCTTCTCGCTCGCGGCGACGATGACGAGGCGCACGCCCTGCTGGAGCCACTGCCCGAGGACTTCCAGGTCGATGGCCTGAGGGCGCGGATCCGACTGCACCAGGCCGGGCAATACGCGCCGGCAATCGCCGCACTGGACGGCGGCGACGACGAGCAGGCCTTTGAGCTGCTGCTCGCCGGCCTGCCGGATGAGGATGTGCGGATGCTGATCGTCGGCGAGCTCGACCGCCGCGGCGCAAGCGATCCGCTCGTGCGCGCCACGCGGCGGCGGCTTGCGGCAGCGCTCTACTGAGAACACCGGCTGCGCGCACGGGGTTCGTCTGGCCGGCGGCGGAGAATTCCCTGTGATGACCTCCACGCCCCGCCGCGTCATCGCCCACCTCGACATCGACGCGTTCTATGCCTCCGTCGAGCTACGCCGGCGTCCGGAGTTACGCGGATTGCCTGTGATCGTGGCCGGCTCGGGACCGCGGGCGGTCGTCACGACGGCGAGCTACGAGGCGAGGCGCTTCGGCGTTGACTCAGCGATGCCGGCGGCGCGCGCACGCGCGCTGTGTCCCGACGCGATCGTGATCGCACCGGATTTCGAGGCCTATCGCCGGGCGAGCGGCGAGGTCTGGAGCCTCGTCCGCGAGCAGGTGCCCGTGATCCAGAGTGCGGGCATCGATGAGGCCTACCTCGAGCTCAGCGAGGAGCCGTTCCCGGTTGCGCTGTTGCGAGCACTGGTGCAGAACGTGCGCGAGCGCACCGCGATGACGCTGTCGGTGGGGATCGGACCCTCGCGACTGGTGGCCAAGACCGCGAGCGCGCACTTCAAGCCGGCCGCGTTCGTCGCAATGAGCCGCGAGCAGGCTGTGGCGCACTTCGCCGCACACCCGCCGCGCGTGCTGCAGGGCATCGGGCCGAAGACCGCAGAGCGCCTCATCGCGCTCGGCATCCGCACGGTGGGTGAGCTGCAGGCCGCCCCAACGCAGCTGCTGGCGCAGCGATTCGGAGAGCGCATGGCCCGCGAACTGCATGCGCGGGCGCACTTCTTCGACGACAGCCCGGTGGAGCCCGTCCGGATCGCCAAGTCACGCTCCAGCGAGCTGACGTTCCCGACTGACGTCGCCGACGCGGCGGCGCTCGAGCGCGCGCTCGTGGGCATGGCCCATGAGCTGGGCGAGGGCCTGCGGGCGCGCGGCCGGCGAGCCCGCACGATCGCGATCAAGGTGCGGCTCGACGACTGGACGACGGTGACCCGGGCGCGCACGGTCGAGCACTTCACCAACGACTCCGAGACGATCGCGGTGATCTCGCTCGAGTTGTTGCGCGCGTATGCGCCGGTGCGCCCGGTGCGCCTGCTGGGCGTTCGCGTCGCGTCCTTCGAGGACGAGTCACCCGCGCCGTCGCCGCAATCACCGGTGCAGCTCGTGCTGCCAGTGTGAACCGAGCGCACACCGCACGGCCGCTGGGGCGCAACGGGGGCGCCGGCCCGCAACACGCGCACCGCGACGCGCGGCGCCGGCCGCCCCCCGCACCGTCAGGCGCTCGCCCAGATCTGCGAGACGTCACCGGCGCCGAGCGCCAGCCTGGTTGCGTAGGTCAGGTCGTAGTCGCGTCCGGGGACGAACGGCCCGCGGTCGATCACCGGCACGCGTACCGTGTGACCGCGGTAGCGCAGGGTGACCAACGTGCCGCAGGGCAGCGTCTTGTTCGCGACGCCCTGCGTCGCAGCTCCCAGCTGCTCGCCGCAGGCGGTGACTCCGCCCGGGCCGTACCAGGACGCGACCACTTCGTGGTAGACGGTGGCCACCTGTCCGATCAGTCGCATGTGGCGCGCCGAGATGCCGTTCGCCAGCAGCCTCAGCTGCAGGCGGCCGAGCCGGCGGGGCCAGAACCGCTCAACGAAGACGCCCCGGCGGTTGGTGTGCGCCCGGGCTACCGCCACCCAGCGCTTCCCCTGTCGCGCTTGCACCGCGACCGTCCGGCGCCCGCCGCCGGGGCTCGCGATCCCAACCAGGGCGACGTCCTGGCCGATCAGCACGTTGGGGTGCAGCAGCAGCGCCCGCAGACGTGAAGGCACAGCGCGTTGGTGCTCGTGTCGAGCGCTCCTGCCGGCGCGACTCGACGTTGAGGTCGCTGCACTCGCGATGCGCCCCGAGATGCCCGCTGCGAGCAGCAGGGCGCACAGCGCGGCAGCAGCGCGCGCAGCGCGCCAGGTCAACTGCGGCCTCATGTGAGGTCCTCCTTGGCTTCGCCGCCTACGGGGTTAGCTGTCGGGCTCGCGGCGCAGGCAACGGCTCAACGGCGAGCCACGCTCATGGTCGCTACGGCCACAGATCAGCGGCCGATTCGCCCCAACCGGAGCCGGGCACCAGGTGCGCCACGGCTGTCGGCAATGGGTCCCCCGCTCGCGCCACTTTGGTGCGGCACGACTCGGCAGGTAGAACAACTGTTCGTATTCTACCCATGAGTCGGACGTGACACGCCCCTAGCCAAGTGCCGATACGCACAACATGGAACGCCTGAGCGCCACCGAAGCCCGCCTGCTCGACATCGAGGACCGCAGCGGCGTGCACATGCACGTGGGGTGCGCGCTGCTGTTCGACGGCGCCGCCCCCACCCTCGAGCGCTTCACGGAGCATGTCCGTTCGCGTCTGCACCTCGCGCCGCGCTACCGCCGGCGCATTCTCAGCGTGCCGTCCTGTCTCGGCAGCCCGGTGTGGATCGACGATCCCCAGTTCGAACTCGGCTACCACGTGCGCGAAACGGCGCTGCCCGGCGGCGGCGATCAGTCGCAGCTGTGGCGCCTGATCGGCGCGCTGCTCTCGCAGCGGCTCGACCGCGGCAAGCCGCTGTGGGAGCTCACACTCGTCGGAGCGCTCGCCGGCGAGCGCTTCGCGATCATCGGCAAGAGCCACGCCGCGCTCGTCGACGGCGAGCGCAACGGCGATTTGCTCTCGGTGCTGCTCGACGACCGCGCCGAGCCGCCGAGTCCGGGGCACCCGCCGATCTGGGACGCCGCCCCTGTACCGACCCGCGCGCAGCTCCTGCTCGGCGCGCTGGCACAGCGATCGCGCGACCCCGGCACGCCGCTGCGGGCCGTGCAAACCATTGCGTCGCTCGCACGAGCGCAGTTCGAGCAGCGCGAGCGGTTGCCCTTCGACTCGCCCGGCTCACCACCGGCGACGCTTCTGAACCGGCCGGTCGGGCTGCAGCGGCGCTACGCCGGCGTGGAGGTGGGACTGGGGCGCCTACGCAGGGAACGAGAGCGCCTGGGTGGGACGGTCAACGACGCGGTCCTGACGGCCGTGGCCGGAGCGCTCGGCCGTTATCTGCGCCTGCATGGCGAGGACACCGACGGCCTCGTGCTGCGCGCGCTGGTTCCGCTTGCCGATGCGGCGTCCCCTGCGCTGCTCGCGAGCTACGTGCCACTGCCGGTGGGCATCACCGATCCACGCCGCCGTCACGCCGAGATCAGCCGTGCGCTGGACGGGCTGCGCAGCTCGGGGCGCGTCCGCGCGGCCCGGGAGCTGATCGAGCGCGATGGCTTCGCGGCGCCGACGCTGATCGCCCAGGCCGCCCGCCTGCAAACGCGCGAGCGGGCGTTCAACGTCGTCATCACCAACGTTCCCGGCCCGGGCAGCCCCCGCTTCCTGTTGGGTCATCGGCTGCGCTGCATCCTGCCCGCGACGCCGCTGGCCCTCAACCAGTCACTGTCGGTTGCGGCGGTCAGCCACCGCGGGCGGCTGCATTTCGGGCTGCTCGCCGACTCCGCGGCGCTCGGCGAGCTCGAAACGCTCGCGGGGATGCTCGAGGAGTCGCTGTCGGAGCTGCACAAGGGTGCCCGCGGCAAGCGCACCTGAGCGTCCCGCGGCAGAGCCCGCGCCGACGTTCGCGCCCGCTCTCGCGTTTTGCGGCTGGCGGCCGGCGGACGCCCGCGCGCCGCGGCGCACGCGGCGCGAGCACGCACAGCCAAGCGTGACACGCGCCGCCCGTTGCGCCGCGAAACTGCGTCGGTCAGGACACGCAGACGGCGACAGCCGTGAGGGTCTCGGTGCTCGCGGAGGCGTTGCTCGCGCCGACCTGCCACTGGCTCGCGCCCAATGCATCGTCGTAGCTGATCGACGTGTCAGACAGCGGACCGGCCCATCCGCCGCTGAGCACCGTGTCGCCGCTCGGGCAGATCGCCACAGAGCTGCCATTGGTGTCCGCGGCGATGGAGGTGCCCGGGCCGTCCACAACGGTGACGTTGCTTGCGTTGATCGCTCCCGCGGCGCCCGCGGCTCCCGCGGCGCCGGCGGCGCCCGCGGCTCCCGGTGTGCCTGCCGGTCCCCGCTTCCCCTGAAGGCTCTTGAGCACACTCGGCTTGATCTGCGACGTGCTGGTGATCAGGTATTTGTGTGCGGCAAGCGCGGTTCCGCCCAACGCGAAGAACAGTGCCAGGCAGGCGATTACGGTGGTCACGGATGGTCTGCTGCGCATTCGGGTTCCTCCAGCGGCGGGGTATGGGGTTCGTACAGACTACGACCCGCGCGCCGGGCTTATGTCAACGGGACGTAAGAGTCGCTCGCGGTCGCGGTCGCGGTCCGGCAGGGTCGCGGTCACACCGATCTGCGCCGGCCACCGGCTGGCGCTGGCCGATGCTCGATAATTCGAGTGTGGCCACGTTGCGCCTGGCGCTCTGCCAGCTCAATCCGACGGTCGGCGACATAGCCGCCAACGAGGTCGCGATCGTGGCCTCGATCGAGGCGGCGCGGGCCCAGCGGGCGCAGCTCGTCCTGTTCGGGGAGCTCGCAATCACCGGCTACCCGCCAGAGGACCTGCTCTACAAGGAGCACTTCCTGCGCGACGCTCGCGCCGCGATCGACCGGCTCGCTGCCCAGACTCACGGCCTCGTCGCGATCGTCGGTTTTCCCGAGCGCGCCGCCGACGTCCACAATGCCGCCGCGGTGCTCGCGGACGGTCGCCTCGCGGCCGTCTACCGCAAGATCCGCCTGCCGAACTACGGCGTGTTCGACGAGCAGCGCTACTTCCAGGCCGGCGCGCTGGCGGGTCTGATCGAGCTCGGCGAGCACCGCGTTGGGGTCACGATCTGCGAGGACATCTGGCAGCCCGGATCGCCCTGCTCGGACCTTGCGCTGGCGGGCGCGACGCTGATCGTGAACCTCTCCGCCTCCCCCTACCACGCCGGCAAGGGCGGCGAGCGCGAGCAGATGGTGATCCAGCGCGCCCGCGAGCACGCCGCCGCGTTCGCCTTCTGCGCGCTGGTCGGCGGCCAGGACGAACTCGTCTTCGACGGCCATTCGTTCGTCGTCGATCACACCGGCGCGCTGCTGGCCCGTGCCGCGCAGTTCGAGGAGGAGCTGCTGGTCTGCGACATCGACCTCGCCGCGCCGGCGGCGCGCCGCCGCCGGCAGTCCGGCCATCGCGAACTGGCGGGCGGCGGAGCACCGGCCGTGGAGGTGCTCGCTAGCGTCGCGCTAGCGCCGGCTGCCGCGACGCCCCAACCGCAGCTGAGCCAGCGGATCGCTGCCCTGCTCGAGCCGCCCGAGGCCGAGATCTACGCCGCGCTGTGCTGCGGGCTGCGCGATTACGTGCGCAAGAACGGCTTTGACCACGTCGTGCTCGGGCTCTCGGGCGGCATCGACTCGGCGCTGGTCGCGACGATCGCCGCCGATGCGCTGACGCCCTCGCGGGTCAGCGTCGTGGTGATGCCGTCGCGCTTCTCCTCGGACCAGACCCAGAGCGACGCCCGCAAGCTGGCCGCACAGATCGGCCTCGGCGTGCTCGAACTGCGGATCGGCGCCGTTATGGACGCCTACGAGGCGCTGCTGGCCGACACCTTCGCCGGCCGCGCGTCGGACCTCACCGAGGAGAACCTGCAGGCGCGGATCCGCGGCAACCTGCTGATGGCGCTTTCGAACAAGTTCGGCTGGCTTGTCCTGACGACGGGCAACAAGTCCGAGATGTCGGTCGGGTACTCGACGCTCTACGGCGACTCCGCCGGTGGCTTCGCGGTCGTCAAGGACATCTTCAAGACTCTGCTCTACAGCCTCGCACGCTGGCGCAACCAGGACGGCGCGCCGATCCCCGCCTCGATCATCGACCGCGCGCCCTCAGCGGAGCTGCGAGAGGACCAGCGTGACGACCAGTCGCTGCCGCCCTACGAGACGCTCGACGCAATCCTGCGCGGCTACGTGGAGGAGGACTGCGGCCGCGAGGAGCTGATCGCCCGCGGTCTGCCGGCCGCCGCCGTGGACCAGGTGTTCACACTCGTTGACCGCGCGGAATACAAGCGCCGTCAGGCGCCGCCGGGGATCAAGATCACCGAGCGCGCGTTCGGGCGCGACCGGCGCATCCCGATCACCAACCACTACCGCGGCTGAGCCCGCAGCCCCACGGGCCCCACGGGCTGCGGGCTAAGCGTCGCCGCCGGAGCCGCCGGAGCCGGCAGGCCGCACCGCGATCGTCACGCGCGAGGCCGCACACAGCCTGCCCTCGTCGTCGCGCATGTCCACGTCCCAGACCCAGGTCGTGCGTCCGCGGTGCCGCCGCGTTGCGAGCGCGTGGATCGTCCCCGCGCTGAGCGGCCGCAGGAAGCTCGTGGCGTTGGATAGGCCCATCGCGACGTGGCCCTCGGGCCCGACGACGATCGCCGTCGCCCAGGAGGCGAGCGACTCCGCGATCGTGGCGAACACGCCGCCGTGGACGACGCCCCACGGCTGCATCAGATCGCGGCGCACGGGCAACTCGGCGCGCGCGCTGTGCTCGTCGGCGTCAGACACCGCCAGGCCCACGAGGCCGTTGAAGCTCTCCTGCGGTGGCACGACGATGCCGGGGATCACGGCGTCCACGATAGCGCTCAGCCGGCCAAGATCAGCTTGCCGGGGTTCATCACCCCGAGCGGGTCGAGCTGCGCCTTCAGCGCGCGCAGCGACCCCACTCCGAGGGGGCCCAGCTCGGCCGCGGCCCAGCCGGCGTTGTCGCGCCCGACGCCGTGGTGGTGGGAGATCGTGGCGCCGGCGCGGATGATCGCGGCGCTGGCGGCGTCCTTGGCAGCCCGCCACTGCAAACCTTCCTGGTGCTCGAGCGCCCGCGCGAGCACGGTGAAGGTCAGCGACGCCCCGGTCTCGTATACATGAGCGATCTGGCAGCCGATCAGCGGCGGCGTGCCGAGCGAGCTGAGCGCGCCGGTCAGGGCCGCGGTCACGGCAGCCCGCAGCGGCTCAAGCCCCGTCCATGTCGTGGCGGTCTCGAATTGGTCGACCAGCACTCCCCGCGCCATGAGCTCGTCGCGCAGGTAGGGCGAGGTGAATCGTGAAGCTGCCCAGGCGCGCCCGGCTGCCTCACCGATCGGCGTGCCGCCACCGCGTCGAAGCAGCGTCATCGTGTGCAATCGACGGCGTTGGACCGAAAGTCGCTGTCCCTCCCAGCCGACGATCGCGAGCGCCGCCGTGCGAGCACGCCGCCCGTGGCGCCCGCGCGGCACGCGGCGGCCGCCGCCCTCGCCGGCCGCGAGCCACAAGCGGGTCTGCAGCTCGTCGGACAGCCGCACGACATCGGGCGTCGCCTCGTCTTGGACCGCGATCCGCAGCGCCTCGGCGGCGGCCTCGAAGCCGTCGAACAGGACTCCTTCGTAGATCCGGTGCGCCGGTCGCGCGCGCACGCGCAACAGCAGTCCGGTGATCACGCCGAGCACGCCTTCGGAGCCGACGATCAGCTCGCGCAGCGCCGGCCCCGCCGCGCTGGCGGGCAGTGCCGCGAGGGACATCTCTCCGGCCGGCGTCGCGAACCGGACGCCGTGGATGGCCTGGTCGATCCGGCCGTAGCCGCTCGAGGCCTGGCCGACCGAGCGCGTGGCCGCGCAGCCGCCGATCGACACGAACTCGAAGCTGTCGGGGTAGTGGCCGAGCGTCAGCTCGACCTCGGCCAGCACGGCTTCGAGCGCCGGCGCTCGCGTGCCGGCGGCGACGCTGACGCTCAGCGAGCGGCGATCGACGGAGAACACGCCGGCGAGCCGGCGCAGGTCGAGCGAGATCACCGCGTGCTGGCTGCCGGCGATTGGCGCCAGGCCGCCGACCACGCTCGTGCCACCGCCGAACGGCACAACCGCCACGCGCTCGTTGGCACAGACCGAGAGGACTGCGAGAACGGCGTCGTGGCTGTCCGGGTAGACGACGGCGTCGGGAGCGCCGCGCGGGCCGCCGTTGCGCATCGCGACGAGGTCGAGATAGCCCTTGCCCCCGCTGTGAAGGATCCGTGAGGTCTTGTCGGTGTGCACCCAGGCGCCGCCGACGGTCGCCTCCAGACGCTGCCGCGCCCGCGGCGACAGCGTCGACGTTGGCAACGCCACCTCGGAAGCTGCGACGGGGTCGCGCATAACCCCGTCGAGTCCGAGCGCGCCGTCGAGCAGCCTCGCGAGCTGCGCGCTCAGCGGCACCCGGTGGTCTTCGCGTCCCCAGCCCCACCAGCGCATCTCGGCCGGCCCGTTGCCGGGCCCGGAACCGGCGCCCACCCGACTCTCAGTTTGCGATCTTGCGGAGGTCACGGATCAGCAGCAGATGCTTGAGATGCGTCGCCACCGCCGCCAGGTTCTCCAGTGCCTCCACGGCCTCCTTGCGCCGCTGGGGATTGCGCGAGCGCAGTGCCGGCGCGAGGATCTGCTGCAGCAGGTTGGCCTCGCGATCGGCCGAGGAGCGGAAGACGCGCAGGTTGCGCCCGCCCACGCCATAGCGGGCCAGCTCGGTCACGGCGCGGATGATCTCGCGCTCGGTGTCGTCGTAGTAGTGGCGGCCGTTGCGCAGCTCGCCCTTGATCACCCCGTAATCCTCCAGCTCGGCGACCAGCTTGGGATCGGCCTTGGTCTCCTCGAGCACGTCCTCGAGTGTGAAATACGAGTTCACCTCGGTCACGCTGACGTTCGGGCGCCAGCGCCGGCGAGCGTCGCCGGCGGTGGTCGAGACCTCCGAGGTCTCCGGCGAGCCGGACGCCAGCTCCTGGCGGATCACGCGCAGCGGCAGGAACTCGTCGCGCTGCAGGCGCAGGATCGTGCGCAGGCGCGAGACGTCACCGGCCGTGTACAGCCGGTAGCCGCCGGGCGTGCGTCGCGGTGTCAGCAGCCGCTGATCCTCGAGATAGCGGATCTTCGAGATCGAGATGTCCGGGAACTCGGCCGACAGCGCCTTGCAGACGGCGCCGATCGTGCTCGCCTTCGACGCGGGACGCTTGGGCTCCATCTCTTCGATCGCGGCCGGAGTGCTCATCGCGCCCGGAAGGTGAGCTTGTATTTGCCGACCTGCAGCTCGTCGCCGTCGGCGAGCAGCTGGGAGTCGATCCGCTCACGGTTGATGTATGTGCCGTTGAGCGAGCCGCAGTCGTCGATGTACCAGTCGCTGCCGCGGCGCACGAGCAGCGCGTGGTCGCGCGAAACCGTGACGTCGTCGAGGAACACCGCGGAGTCCGGGCGCCGGCCGATCGTCATCCGCTCACCATCGACCGCGAAGCTCTCGCCGGCGCGCCCGCCACCGGCGCGGATGACCAGCGCCGCGGCGTTCGTGACGACGGCGCCAATGTCGACCGGAATGAAATCGCCGGTCTCGCCGATCCTGTAGGTGGCCGTCGTCGGGTCACCGCTGCCTGTCGGCTCGAGCAGCGCGCCGCACTTCTGGCAGTAGTTCGCACCCTCGGCGTTGACGAAACCGCACTCTGCGCAGTGCAGAGCCACCGCGTGACCGCCGCTACTCCGCGTCTGACGGTGGAGGTGCCGCGTGGCCCGCCAGGATCTGCGTGAGCCGCTCGACGTCAGAGCCGCTGAAGATCTCCTGGCCGCCCGTGTGCTTGACGCGTAGGCGGTTGACCAGCTCGGCTCGCAGGATGTCGATCTTGCCGTGGAGCATCCGCCGCCGGTATGAGACCTCGTCCTCTTCCTGGCTGAGCTGTTGGATCAGGTCTTTGAGCTCCTGGTCGGTGAGGGTGCCGAGATCGGGGAAGGTGGTTTCATCCATAGCGATTCTTTCCTTACGGGGCCGAGGGTCGTGCCAGTATACCGGCCGTGGTCCGAGGGTCAAGCTGAGCTTGAGAGTCAGGGGTCGATGGCGTCAGGGCGCGTGGGTTCGGGGTGCTCGTGGACCGAGCGGGCACAGGTCGCATCCGGACGGGCGACGCTCTACCGGCTCGGGCCCCCCAGCTGGCGCAGCCCGTCGCGCACGTAGAACGCCGTGGCGGCAAGCGCCAGCGAGATCCCGACGTACAGGAATCCTTCGGCCACCGCGCGCACGCCGAGCAGCGCGAGCCAGATGCCGATCAGCGTCGGCCCGACCGCGACGCGACCGGGCCAGTTGATCGCCAGCGCAAGTCCCCGTCGCACCCACGCCTGCCCGAGCGCCAGCATCAGCGCCTCGCGCGCGATCACGATCGCGACCAGCCAGCGCGGCAACAGCTCGTAGGACCAGCAGATCGCGAGGCCGCTCAGCGTGAGCAGGCGGTCGATCAACGGGTCCAGGAGCGCCCCCATGCGGCTGTACTGGCCGGTCACGCGGGCAGCGATCCCGTCGGCGTAGTCGCCGGCGCCGGCGACGAAGAAGCAGATCCCGGCGCCGGCTCCGGTCCCGCTGCGCGAGGAGTAGGCGAGGATCAGGATCGCCGGGATCAGCGCGGCCCGCGCGTAGCCGATCGCGTTGGGGATCGTCCACGGCCGCAGCGGCGCATCGGCGGCGGTCTGCGTCGGCGGCGGGCCGGAGCGGTCGAGGCCGAGCAGCCGGCGAGTGCTCAGGCGAGGCTGCGGCACAGCTCCTCCACCGCCGCGAGCGCATCGGCGGGAGCGATCCCCGCCAGCGCCACGCTGCCACGGCGGAGCTGTGCCTCGATCTCGCCCGACTCGAGCGTCCGGCGCCCGACGGTCAGACGCAGCGGCGCGCCGAGCAGCTCGGCGTCCGCGAACTTCTCACCGGCGCCCGCCTCGCGGTCGTCGTAGAGGACGTCCACGCCACCCTCCCGCAGCGTCTCATAGACGCGCTCGGCGAGCTCGCGCTCCGCGCTCCCGGGCTTTCCGAGCGCGACGAGGTGGACGGCGAACGGCGCGATCGCGGCGGGCCAGGAGATGCCACGCTCGTCGGCGAACTGCTCGACCGCGGCGGCGGCGATGCGGGCGATGCCGATCCCATAGCAGCCCATCCAGATAGCCTGCTCCGCGCCCTGCTCATCCAGGAAGGACGCCCCCAGCGCCTTCGAGTAGCGCGTGCCGAGCTGGAAGATGTTGCCGACCTCGATCGCCGGTTCGATCGTGATCGGCGCGCCGCCGACCAGATCGCCGGCTTCGACGCTGCGCACGTCGACGCGCTCGTAGGCGAAGTCCCGCCCCGGCTCGACGCCCCGCAGGTGCGTGTCGGCAAGGTTCGCGCCGGTCACGTAGGGGCCGTCGGCGACCCCGGCGTCCAGCAGCACCGGTAGCTGCGCCCCGACCGGGCCGATGAACCCCGGGGGCCCGATCGCGCTTGCGATCTCCTCGGCGCTGGCGGGCCGCCACGGCGCCGCCAGCGCGGCGGCCAGCTTGACCTCGTTGACGCGGTGGTCGCCGCGCAGCATCACCAGCACCAGGCCGCGCTCCTCGACGTGCACGGGGAAGGCCTTCAGCATCGCGCCCGCCTCGAGCCCCAGCAGACCGCCGACCGCCGCGATCGTCGTCGCGCCCGGTGTGTCGAGCGCCGCCGGCGCGCCCAGCGCGGCGGGCAGCTCGACCGGCTTGGCCTGCGCGGTCGCGACCTCCACGTTGGCGGCATAGCCGGGCGCCAGCGCCACCTCGTTCTCGCCTGCCGCACAGGGCGCCATGTACTCGTGGGCGCCGGTGCCGCCCATCACGCCGACATCGCCGGCGACGCGGTACCAGCGCAACCCGGCGCGCTCGAAGATCCGGTCGTAGGCCTCGATGTGGCGCGCGTAGGAGTGCTCCAGCCCCTCCTGGTCGCGGTCGAAGCTGTAGGAGTCCTTCATCACGAACTCGCGCGTGCGCAGCACACCGGCACGTGGACGCGGCTCGTCGCGGCCCTTGACCTGCAGGTGGTAGAGGATCAGCGGCAGGTCGCGGTAGGAGCGCACGATCTGCGCGACGTGCGAGGTGACGACCTCCTCGTGTGTCATCGCGAGTACCAGCTCCGCGCCGCGGCGATCGTTCAGCTTGAACAGCTCCTCGATCGGATAGCGCCCCGTGCGCTTCCACAGCTCGGCCGGCTGGATCACCGGCATCAGCATCTCCAGGGCGCCGATCGCGTCAAGCTCCTCGCGCACGATCGCGGAGATCCGCTGATGGACCCGCCAGCCCGCCGGCAGCCAGGTCCACAGCCCCGAGCCGACTTGGCGCACGAGGCCGGCGCGGACCATCAGACGGTGCGAGAGCGCCTCGGCGTCGGCCGGCGCCTCCTTCTCGGTCGGCAGCAGATAGCGCGAGAGGCGGGTCACGCCACAAGCCTATAAGGGGCGAGCGTGCGGGCTGGCTATTGTCTGCCATGTCCCCATTTCGCCAAGGAGAAACATGGCCTACGCACTTCCCGCCCTGCCCTACGCGTTCGACGCGCTCGAACCGCACATCGACGCACAGACGATGGAGATCCACCACGACAAGCATCACGCCGCCTACGTGAACAACGTCAACGCGGCGCTCGAGGGCTCAGACCTCGCCGATCTGGCGATCGAAGCGCTGCTGCAGTCACTCGACCGCGTGCCCGAGGACAAGCGGGGGGCCGTCCGCAACAACGGCGGCGGCCACTACAACCACTCGCTGTTCTGG
>PMKB01000101.1 GCA_003157595.1 Solirubrobacterales bacterium | reverse complement strand
GAGGCTGTCGGGAAAAGTTCTTGACGGTGCGGGACGCCGGCGGGGCTGGGGTGGCGGGGGGCGCGGTTCAGGCCGAGATCGCCTCCGGTCAGCTGGTCGCGGGGGCGATCTGGTGGCTGTGGAGCTTCTGGAGGTTGTGGGTCGCGGCGATCAGCCGCCATTCGGACAGCGCGGCGGCTCTGCCGCGTCGTTGGAAGCGGTCGATCTTGCGGTTGTGTTTGGTGTGTCCGAAGACTGGTTCGACGGTTTGCTTGCGCTGGCGGTAGATCGCCTTCCCGTGCTCGGTTGCGAGCACGCGGCGCATGTGGTCATAGAGCCCGCCGGTCCAGCCGGCTCGGGGTTTCTCTTTCAGGTCCGAGTCGGGTGGGATCAGCACCTGCGTGCCGGCGCTGACGATGCTCTCCATCTGTCGTCTGTGCCAGTAGCCGGCGTCCGCGACGAGGACCCCTGGCTGGTCGCTCACGCCCGCCTGCTCGAGGTTGCGCAAAGCGGCGTCAAAGACTGGCTCGAGGTGTCCGAAGTCTGGTGACTCGACCGTGATCTCCGCCGCGATGATGATCTGGTTCTTGGTGACCGCGGCCTGTGCGTTGTAGCCCTGGATCGTCGGCTGTCCCTTCGTGCGCATCACCCGCGAGTCAGGATCGGTCACATTGATCCTGCCGTCGGGCACCTCTGGCTGCTGGTGAGGGGTCGTGGGTGCGAAGCGTCGCCCGTCGCTTCGGACCGCGCGGGCATGGTGGGCCTCATAGGCCTCGTGAGCAGCCTGCTCCACGGCGTGCGCTTCCTCCAGCCGGCGCTTGGCCTGGGCCAGACGCTCGCCGCGTGATCGCGCGACGGGTTGCTGCGCTCGCTCGCGCCGCTCATCCAGTCCTCGGCGGCCCTCGCGCAGCCAGCCCTCACGACCATGGTTTGATGCCAACGCGCGCTGCTCGTCGAGCTCAACCCCAGGCGCCGGATCCTGCGAGGTCTCGCGGTCCGCGACGGCTTTCTTCTCGTCAAGTCTTTGCTTGGCCTCGGCCAGCGCCGCCCGCCGGCTCTCACGCGAGCGAAACCGCTCCGGCAGCTCATCACCCCGCGCGTCACCGTGACGCTCGTCCTCCTCGCGGTCGGTCCGCTCGGCCTCATCCAGAATCTCCGCGACGATCCCCTCATAGGAGCGGTTCTGATCACGCGACGCGCTGGCCTTGATCTTCGTCCCGTCGACCGCGATCACACCAACCGACACCAACCCAGCCTCCCGGCACAGCGAGAGCACCCCGACGAACAACCCGGCCAGCGCGGCCTGATGGCGCCGGCGGAACTCCGCGATCGTCGAATGATCAGGCACCTCCATCGCCGTGATCACCTTGTAGGCCACGTCCTCCCGGCAGGCCCGCTCGATCCCCCTCGATGACCGATTCCCACGACAGTACGCATACAAAAGCAGCGCCACCATCATCCCCGGGTCATACGCTGCGCGACCCTGCCCGTTCGCCCGATACGCGGCGTAGAAGCAGTCAAGGTCCATCTTCTCCACAGCCCCCAACAGCGTCCACACGAGGTGGTCATCCGCCACCCAATCCGCCAGCGACGGCGGCATCAACAACACCTGCCCACGATCACACCCGACGAAGTTCTGGCTCATCCCCGCATCTTCTTAACCCCGCCAGACAGACCCCCCAAACCCGACAACCTCGCCCACACGCGGTGGCCGGGTCAGCGGTGCTTCTGAGGGGAAAAGCAGGCGGACGGTGCGAGACGGCGAGTCGTGATGAAGCTGCAGTTTCGTCCGGCCTTTTGTTGACGTCTAGGCTTTGTCTGGTGGCGGTGGAATCAGGGCTTCCGCACCTGGACGGCTATCCGTTCGAGGTGCGCTACAGCGACGGATCGCTGGTGCGGGCGAGGGCCGCGGCCGATGTCGCCGCCGATGCCTACGTCTACTTCAGTCGCCTGTTTTCAGCAGTTGAGCCGGACATCGCCCTCGTCGTGGCCGACGAGGCGGACTGGCCAGGAATCCGATCGCCGTACGGGCTGCCGTTCTTCCGCGATGACGCGGGCGAGATCCGTCCCGGCGTCGTGGTGATGCCCGCTGGAAGCGGAGACTTCTGGATCGCGATGGCGCAGGACCTCCGCGACGCGTCACCGCGCGGGTATACGAAGTTGCTCGCGACATACCCGGACGGCGCAGGTGGCGTGGACTTGCAGCCGTTCTTCGATCTCATCACAACTCATGAGCTCGGCCACGCATTTGAGGTGCTCGGAGATCTGCGGCTCCCGACCTTCTGGCTCAGCGAGATCTTCGTCAACCTGGCCTTGCACGCGTTCGTCGCAAGCCGGCTGCCGGCGAGTCTGCCGACGCTCGAGGTGCTCGCAACCGTGGGAGCGGGAAGTCGAAAGCTTGCCGCTCGGATGCGCGCCGAGA
This sequence comes from Solirubrobacterales bacterium, assembly GCA_003157595.1. Classification (GTDB taxonomy): domain Bacteria; phylum Actinomycetota; class Thermoleophilia; order Solirubrobacterales; family Solirubrobacteraceae; genus Palsa-513. The sequence continues at coordinate 14,120 of PMKB01000101.1, read as the reverse complement.
GCTACAGCACGCTCGAGGAGATGCAGGCCCACTACGCCGGTTCTGACGATTCGATGAGTCCGTTGAACTACGTGTGGTTTCAGTATCGCTGGCAGCGGCTCGCGGCAAAGATGTTCGAGGTCGACGGTGAGGACGGATTGGTTCGCTTCTGGGATTGCTTTCACGCAACGGATCGCGTCAGCGCCAGCGAGGCCACGGCGGCGTCACTGGCCCCGCTCTTGAGAACCGAGGTCAGCCAGACCCTCGGACGGGCGGTCCGAGATTGGCGATAGAGCCTGTCGCTCCTACACCGCTTCCCGCTTCGCGCGGCGACCGACGGCGGAGCGAGCGCCGGGCGCCTTGTGGCGCTCACCATCTCAGCACCGGAGTCGGTCGTCCAACTGCCTAAGGAGCACCAGATGGCTGATACAGACCTATGGCCCAGATCACCGAGGCGCTGAGCAAGCCCGGCGTGGTTCATCGGACTGAGTTCAGGTGGGAGCGACGCGTCTGACCCCCCGTCAGGTCGCTGAGGGGCGGTCAAGCATTGGGTGCGCGGCGTCGATACACAGTTCGTGGAGTCCGTCTGGTGGCGTCGCGCACGGCGAGCGGGACTCGCCGCCGTCGCTTGTTTGTTGATCGTCGCGGGCGCTGCCCACGGCAGCGGCCGTGCGACGGCGGGCGGCGCGCCGATTCCGTGGCCGTATCGCCACCTCGAGCTCGGACTTACCAGCTCTCCCGGGGGTGCCGCCGTCCTCGCGGCCGTCGCCCCGTTCGGCTTTCGCTACCAGTACCTGTCCGGGGGAGTCAACACGGACCAGGACTGGCCGCACTGGAACCCCAACGGCTCGTTCGTCAGCCTCTACATCGCGGAGTCCGAGGCGCACCGCATCATCCCCGTCTTCTCCTATTACGAGATCCGCCAGTCGCAGCCCGGCGCCGGCGTTGCCGACGAGGCCAGCGCCGATCTGGGCAACCTCGCCAACGTTGCAACGATGCGCAGCTACTACCTCACGCTCGAGTTGTTCTACAAGCGCGCGGCCTCGGCGAGGGGACCGGTGGTGCTGCAGATGGAGCCCGACCTGTTCGGTTACGTCGAGCAGCACGCAGGCCACGGAGATGCGTCAACGGTGCCCGCGGCGGTGGCGTCGACCGGCATCCCGGCACTGCGCGGCCTGCCGAACACGGCGGCCGGCTTTGCGCAGGCGGTGCTCGTGCTGCGCGACCGCCTCGCCCCCCGGATCATCGTCGGCTATCCGATCTCGATCTGGGGCACGGGCAAGGACATCCACCTCAGTCACCCCTCCTCCACTGAGGTCGACCGGATGGCCACGGCGGCCGTCGCGTTCTACCGGTCGCTGCACGCGTCCTTCGACGTGACGTTCACCGAACTGACCGACCGCGACGCGGGCTACGCGGAGGTTGTCAGCGGCGAGGGCTCGGGGGCGTGGTGGGCGCCCGTCGATTTCAACCACGACCTGCGCTTCCTGCGTGACTACCACGCGCGCATCCCGCTCCCGATCGTCATGTGGCAGATTCCGCTCGGCAACACGGTCTCGCCGATCGTCAACAACACCTCTTACCACTACAGGGACAACAAGGTGCAGTGGCTGCTTGGAAGCGGAAGCATCCCCCATCTGCGGGCGTTCGTGGACGCGGGCGGGGTGGCGCTGCTGTTCGGCGGCGGGCAGGCGCAGGACACAGATGCTGGCGACGCGTCGGGCGATGGGCGCCCAGACGACGGCGGCTATTTCGACGCCAGCGCCCGCGCCTACTACGCGGCCGGAGCACTGCCGCTGCCCGCTGCTAACCGCTGATCGGCTGCCCACGCTAGTCAGCGCGCTGTCGCGTTGCGCGACCTTGCGACGCGCTTGCGTCTGGAAAGACAGGATGATGCGCGGGTTCGAAGAGCTTGTCTCGGTTGCTTGTCCGGCGGCGGAGCACGGTAGGCCCGGGTCGTGCGCGATCCCCGGTCGTTTCACCCGAAGTCCGAATTTAGGCCGGTGGCGCGACAGGTGGCAGACGCGACGGTCAGGCCTGGATCCATCGCGCGGGAGGCATGAAAAGGCGCCTCGTCCGGGGCCAGCGCTTCCATAAAGGCGCCCGACCGCTTCCACGCCCCGGCGGCCACCCGTCCAAACCTGCTGATTTGCAGGTCATTCCCAGTGGAGCTAGTCGGGCTCGAACCGACGACCTCTTGCATGCCATGCACACCGGGCGCACGCTTGCAAAGGCGCGAAACGCCAGTGTTTACGGGGCGTTTCGCGCCGCCGGTCGGTGCCGCGCCGGAGCCGTCTTGTGCGCGGATTGCGGGCGATATGCGGCGATTACGGCAGGGCTGCCGAATGGGCGAGCAGGGGGTGCGGCGGCTCAGGGGGCGCTAATCCGGTGAGCCGTCAGGGCGTCGCCGTTCCTCGGCTTCTGCTGCGCGCAGGCGTGCCTCGGCCCCCTCGCACTCGCGCTGGAGTTCGCGCACGCGAGCGTCACTCGTCGGCCGTAGGGCGTAGGCCCTGGCTTTGTAGAGGTCATACCGTTGACGGGCATGACGCGCCTGCGCTCGTAGATCATCCAGGTGGTAGTCGGTGGACATGAGCGAGAGACCCCGAGACCCCGTTACGGGTTGCTGTTATGAGCCGGACGATGGACGAGCGTCCCTCCCTCCGTCGTCGGAAAGAGCAGAGACTCATGTTCGTCCTCCCAGCGGACACGGAAGTGGACGTGCTCATCTGCACCGAGCACCTCGACGATCTGCCCCCGTTTGGCGGGCTTTCCCGGCAGCCCCTTGACCTCGACGGCGTCGCCGACGCGCGCCGCTGTTGTTGTGACGATGTCGCTCACCAATGTCGCCTCCTCGGGTTGAGGTGATCAGACCACGCGATGGCTTGGGAAGCATCGGGGGACACCCTCCGTTCGCTGCAGGAAACTACGAAAGAGCACCCACGGTGCCGCTCGTCGATTCGGCGACCGGGCGATCCTCGCACGGGAAGTGGAAATCAGTCGGTTACGGTGGCCACCAGTGGAGCCGCGCTGCCGTGGTATCGGCAAACCGTGGCGCCGGCGACTACGGGTCGTTCACCGGGCGGCTTGTGGTGCTCGACGCCGTGCAGAAGCAGGAAGCGCTGCGCGTGCGCGTTCATCGCGTCAGTGTGTGAAGACGTTTCGCATCGGGGCGCGGTCGCCAGGCGGCCGGTCTCATCGCGCGGCCGATCCGTATCCTGCCCGTCAGGGGGTCGAGTCTTGGTCGGCGCACAGCGCGCCGCGGACGCCGCTCGCCACCGAATCCGCAGCCATGGCCAGCCGTGCCGACATCGAGTTCACCTACACGTCGATCGATCGGATCTTCCGCCTCAGTCTGGGCGAGCTCGCCGATTACAGCGGCGCCCGCTACGACGGCGACTTCTCGCTGACGCTCGAGCAGGCGCAGGCGCGCAAGCACGAGTACATCGCCGAGCAGATCGGCATCGGGCCGGGCCACCGGCTGCTCGATCTCGGCTGCGGCTGGGGGGCGCTGCTGAACTTCGCCCGCGCCCGCGGCGCCGAGGGCGTGGGGGTGGCCCTGTCCTCCGCGCAGGTCGCCTCCTGCCGCCGTCACGGACTGGACGTCCATCTGCGCGATGCGCGCACCGTCGATCGCGAGACCTTCGGCCCGTTCGATGCCGTCGCGAGTCTCGGCGCCTTCGAGCACTTCTGCTCGCCGGACTCATACCGCGACGGGCGCCAGGAGGAGATCTACAGCCAGCTGTTTGCCAACGCTGCGAGCGTGCTGCCCGTCGGCGGGCGGTTCTATCTGCAGACGATGGTGTTCGGCGCCAAGATGATCCCGTTCGAGGACGTCGGCGAACACGCGCCGCGCGACTCCGACGCGTTTATCCTCTTCCTGCTGGGCTGTCAGTTCCCCGGCTCGTTCCTGCCCTACGGGCTGGAGCAGATCGTGCGCTGCGCGCAGCCGCACTTCCGCCTGCTCGAAAGCTCGAGCGGCCGGCTGGACTACATCGAGACGATCACGCAGTGGAGCAAACGGATCGGTGCGCCGGGCATGCGCAAGAACCTGCTCAAGCTTCGCCTGCTGCCGCGCTGGCTGCGCAGTCCCGAGTTCCGCTACGCGTTCACCTCGGGCGTCAGCGCGAACAGGGTCTGTTTCGAGCGCGAGCTGCTCGACCACTTCCGCATGGTGTTCGAGAAGACCGACGCTCCGGGCACGCTCGACGACCCCCGGGGCTAGTGCCTGCCCGTCACCACCGCACGGTTGACCGCACCGTCGCCATCATGGAGGTGGCCTCGCGCGCCTCGAGCGGTGTCTCGCTGGCCGAGCTGGCGGCGCGGCTGGGCGCGCCGAAGTCCTCGATCCAGGAGTTGACCAACGGCCTGCTGGCGACCGGCTACCTGGTGGAGCGCGACCGGCGGTTCCTGCTCGGCCCGGGAGCCTTCGTGCTCTCGCTGCACACCGCCGGACTGCCGTTGCGCCTGGTCAAGCACGAGGAGCTCGAGCGGGCACAGGAGCGGGTCGGCGTCTCCCTGTTCGTCGGCGCGCGGGTCGGGGACGACCAAGTCTTCGTCGACCGGGCGGGCGAGGACATGCTGATGGATTTCGTCTCCTCCACGCACCCGCGGCGGCCGCTGTTGAGCACCGCCACCGGGAAGGTCATCCTCGCCCACATGCCGTCGGGCGAGCGCAACGAGTTCCTGGGGCGGATGGAGCACGAGCAGCCGGGGGCCGTGGCGGCGTTCCTGGAGGAGCTCGCCGGGATCTGCTCGACGCGGCTGGCCTTCAACCACGCCTTCACGGTGCCGGGACGCTACGCCGTCGCCACGCCGTTGATCGACCCCGAGGGCAGCTTCCTCGCCGCGATCTGCGCGGTCGCAGGCGCCGAGATGGCCGACCGCCTGCCCGCGCTGGGAGCGACCCTGCGCGAAGCCGTCGACGGCTGGAAGTTCCCGCGGCCGCGCCGTCGCACCGCGGTGTAGCTCCAGGCTGCGCGGGCGGCGGTTGCGATGTCGATGATGTTTTTCGTGGTCGGCGCATGCGCCGACCCGCGGGTGGGTGCATGCACCCACCCGAACAGCCCCCCTCGCAGCAGCGGCTCGGACGGCGCGCGCCGTGCCCCCGCGGCGCGGGTCGAGGCCGCCTGGTGAGCCGGCCGCTCGGGCCGGCGCGCGGGTCCGCCGACCATCCGTAGTTTTCCGCGCTATACGGCGGGCCGCTACGCTCGCCGCACGCGGTGGGCGGCGCTAGCGTGGCGACATGCTGGGGCACAGATCCGGCCAGGCCGACGAAGGGCTCGCCAAGCGGCTTTCGGTTTTGATCGCGGGTGGTGGCGTGGGCGCGCTGGAGTGCGCGCTGGCCCTGCACAAGCTGGCCGGCGACCGCGTCGAGCTGACGCTCCTGGCGCCGGCCGCCGAGTTCTCCTACCAGCCGATGGCGGTGCTCGAGCCGTTTGTCCGCCGCTCACCGCGCCGGTTGGAGCTCGCGAGGTTCGCAACGGAGCTGAACATCGAATTCGTGCAGGACACGGTCGTCGCGGTCGAGGCCGACCGCGCGCTGCTGCATACCGGCGCGCAGCGCGTGTTGCCCTACGACGCGCTGGTGGTCGCCGTCGGCGCGAGAGTGAGCGGCGCGTTGGCGAACGTCGTCACCGTGGACATTCCCGGCACCTATGAGAGCCTGCGCAGCCTGATCGAAGAGGTCGACTCGGGCGCCATTCGCAGCATCGCCTTCGTGGCGCCGAAGCCGACCTGGCCGCTGCCGGTCTACGAGCTGGCGCTGCTGTTGCGCGAACATGCCCGCGAGGGGGAGATCGAGCTCGCGCTCTCGATCGTCACCGCCGAGCGCCGGCCGCTGGCGGTGTTCGGAGACGCCGTCAGCGCTGCGCTGGAGGAGATCCTCGCGGCCGCCGAGATCCAGACCGTGCTCGGCACCGAGGTCACGCAGTCGGAGGACCGGCTGGTTCGCAGCGACGGCGGGGAGCCGCTTGACTTCGACCGCGTCGTCGCGCTGCCGCGCTTGCAGGGGCCGGCGATCAGCGGACTGCCGGCGAACGCCGACGGATTCCTGCCGGTCGGCGCGCTCGGCGAGCTCATCGGCGTGCCGCGCGTCTTCGCGATCGGGGATGCCACCGACTTCCCGATCAAGTACGGCGCGATCGCGGCGGCGCAGGCCGACGCCGCGGCGGCGGCGATCGCGGCGGCCGCCGGCGCGCAGGTGGCTGCGGCGCCCTACGACGGCAGCGTCCACGGCTTCCTGCTGCGCGGCCGCAGCCTGCCGCGGCTTTACTTCAGCGCCCGCATCGCGGGCGGTGTCGCGCTGGACTCGCGGGCCGGCGAAACCCCCACGCGAACCCCGGAGACAAAGATCGCGGCACAGTATCTCGGGCCCTACCTGGACGAGCTGTGGGCGTCGGGAGCTCGCTGGCTCACCGGCCCGTGGACAGGCGACGAAGCGGGGGCCGGGGCGCCGCGATAGGTCGTCCCGCTGGGCTTGCGGCGTGTGGGAGGATCCGCGTCGCGCGACCTTTGGCGCCGCGATGTCAGTAATGCTGATAACCGATCGAGAAGGGGAACAAGATGGCCTACGGCGTTGTGCATCAGTTCGCAGGCGGCACGCGTGAGCAGTATGAGGCGTCGGTGGGAGCCGTCCATCCCAGTGACGGCAGCCTCCCGCCCGGCCAGGTGCTGCACGTGGCGGGCCCGTCCGATGGCGGCTGGACGATCGTGGCGGTGCACGAGTCCAAGGAGAGCTGGGAGCGCTTTCGCGACGAGGAGCTGATGCCGCGGATGAGCGCGGGCATCGAGGGCGGGTTCACCGCGCCGCCGACGGAGACGGCCTTCGAGGTCTACCACCAGAGCCCCTCCTGATCTGCGCAGGAGCGATCTGGCGCTCGGGCCCGCCGGCTCGCCGCGCTGCCGCCGGCGCGGTGAGCCGCGCGTCCGCACTCCGTAGCATGGATCCCGGCCGCCGATGACTTCACAACCCGATCCCGAGCACGAGGCCGAGCGCGATCGGGCGCTGTCTGTTCGTGACCGCACGGCCGAGCTGCCGCGGGACACCGAGGGCGCGCCGACGGTGCAGGCCCAGGCGCGCGGCGAGCTGCTCGCGCTCAAGTCCGCGGCGCAGTTCGTGTGCACGCGCCCGGACGGGAGCATCCGTCCGGCGCTCGCCTCCGGGGAGGGTTTCTATGCCTCCGACACGAGACACCTCTCGGAGCTGCGCCTGACGATCGGCGGCCTCCAACCGGTCCTTTTGTCATCGGCGATGGAGTCCGGGCACCACGCCGTGATCAACGCCACCAATCCGGCGCTTCCAGACGGCCCGGCGCGCGTCCCGCAGGAAACCCTCAATCTTCGCCAGACCATCCTTGTCGCTGACGACCTCTACTACGGCGTCGTCGTGCGCAGCTTCCACCCGCGCGCCGTCGCGACGGAGGTCGAGGTGTCGCTCGCGGCCGACTTCGCCGACGTGTTCGAGGTCAGGGGCGTGGGCCGGCGCACGGCCGGAAGGCTTGTGCCGCCAACCCGCGAAGGCGACCTGGTGCGCTTCGCCTACGTCGCCGTGGACGGTCAGCGCCGGGAGACGCTCGTGGCGCTGCACCCCTCACCGCGGCGCGTGGCGATCGACGGCGATCAGGTGCACGTCGCCTGGGGCGTGGAGCTCGCCGCCGGCGCCGAGTTCGAGCTCGGGCTCACGGTGGAGCCCGTCGTCGCTGGGCGAGCGAGCGCCGCCCCCAGCGCGCAAGCCAGCGCCGAGCGGCTCGAGGCCGACGACGAGGAGTGGACCGGCGCGTGCGGGCGGATCAGCAGCGACAACGAGCTGTTTGACGCGCTGATCGACGCCTCCTTGCGCGATCTGCACGCGCTGATGATGCCGGTCGGCGACAGCGAGCTGCCCGCCGCCGGGATCCCCTGGTATGTGGCGCCGTTCGGGCGCGACTCGCTGCTCAGCGCCTGCGAGGTGATGATGATCAACCCCGAGGTCGCACGCGGCACGCTGCTCGCGCTCGCGGGTCTTCAGGCCGGCGCCGACGAGGCCTGGCGCGACGCCGAGCCCGGCAAGATCCTGCACGAGGTACGCACCGGGGAGCTCGCCCGCACCGGCCAGATCCCGCACACCCCCTACTACGGCACGGTCGACGCGACGCCGCTGTTCCTGATGGTCGCCGGCGGCTACTACCGCTGGACGCTCGACCTCGACACGATGCGGCGGCTGCGTCCGGCGCTGGACGCCGCGCTCCAGTGGATCGACCGATGGGGGGATCGCGACGGAGACGGCTTCGTCGAGTACGAGCGCCGCTCGCCGGCGGGCCTGCGCAACCAGGGCTGGAAGGACTCCGACGACGCGATCATGCACGCCGACGGGTCGCTCGCGCAGGGCCCGATCGCGCTCGTCGAGGTCCAGGGCTATGTGTATGAGGCCAAGCTGCGGATCGCGGATGTCTACGAGGCGCTCGGCGAGGGCGGGCACGCCGACCGTCTGCGAGGCGAGGCCGCGGCGCTGCGCGTGGCGTTCAACGAGGCGTTCTGGATGGCGGAGGAGGGGTTCTTCGCGCTCGCCCTCGACGGCGCCAAGAACCAGGTGCGCAGCGTCACCTCAAACCCCGCGCATTGCCTCTACTGCGGGATCGTCGATGACGAGAAGGCGCGGTTGGTCGGGGAGCGGCTGATGGCACCGGACATGTTCTCCGGCTGGGGGATACGCACGCTCTCGAGCCTCTCGCCCGCGTACAACCCGATGAGCTACCACAACGGCTCGGTCTGGCCGCACGACAATGCGATCGCCGCGGCGGGGCTCAAGCGCTACGGCTTCGACGCTGCGACGAGCCGGATCGCGGCCGCGCTGTTCGACGTCGCCTCCGGTGCACGGGACTCGCGCCTGCCGGAGCTCTTCTGCGGCTTCCGCCGTAGCGAATCCAGGGCGATCGTCGCCTATCCGGTCGCCTGCATCCCCCAGGCCTGGGCGGCCGCGGCGCCCTTCATGCTGGTCCAGTCTCTGCTGGGGATCTCGGCCTACGCGCCGGAGAACCGGCTCATCGTCGACCGGCCGCGGCTTCCGGACTGGCTCGGGAGCGTCGAGCTTCGCGACATCCGCGTCGGCGAGGCGAGGGTGAGTCTCGCGTTCAACTACAGCGCGTCGGGGGCCACGGGCTTCACGCTGCTCGAACAGCACGGCGACGTGCGGGTGACGATGTCGGCATGAGCGGTTCGGCGCAGCCGCCCGGTTGGGTCGCCCTCGCCGCGTTCCCCGGCCGATGACGCAGCCGGCCGTAGCCGTCGATGGTCTCCGCTACGAGGCGCTGATCTTCGACTGGGACGGCACCGCGGTAGCGGACCGGGCGGCCGGCACCGCGCACCTGCGGGCACTGGTGGCGGACGCATGCCGGCTCGGGCTCGACCTGGCGGTCGTCACCGGGACCCACGTGGAGAACATCGACGAGCAACTCGGGGCCCGGCCCGACGGCCCCGGCGAGCTGCACCTGCTGGTGAACCGCGGCTCAGAGACCTTCCGAGTCGGTCCGCAGGGCCTGGCGCTCGTCGAGCGCCGGACCGCCTCGCCCGCCGAGGACGCGGCGCTCGACGCCGCTGCTGCGCTGACGATCGAGCGGCTCGCGCAGCGCGGCCTCGAAGCGCGCCTGGTCACCCAGCGGCTCAACCGGCGCAAGATAGACCTGATCCCGGAGCCCGCGTGGTCTGACCCGCCGAAGGCGCGCATCGCGCAGCTGCTCGCCGCGGTCGAGCGGCGGCTGGGCGAGCATGGCATCGCGGGACTCGCCGCGGCCGTCGCGCTGGCGCAGGCGGCAGCGGCCGACGCCGGCCTGACGGACGCGCGCGTCACGAGCGACGCCAAGCACATCGAGATCGGCCTGACCGACAAGTCCGACGCGGCCCGCTGGTGGTTTGACCATCTGTGGCGGCGCGGAATCGCGCCCGAGCAGGTTCTGATCGTCGGCGACGAGCTCGGTCCGCTCGGCGGCCTGCCCGGCAGCGATTCGATGCTGTTGGTCGGGGTCGGCGCGCGGGCGGTGGCCGTCTCGGTCGGCGTCGAGCCGGCGGGTGTGCCGCCGGGGGTGACCCTGCGGGGCGGAGGGCCAGCGGAGTTCGCGCGTCTGCTCGAACGCCAGGTCGGGTTGCGGCGGGTGGGGGCGATGCCGCTGGTCGGCGCAGACGCCGCCTGGACGCTCACGATCGACGGCGCCGACGCCGCGCACGAGCAGGCCCGCGAGTCGTTGCTGTCGCTGGTCGACGGGCGCATGGGAACGCGTGGCAGCCTGGTCGCGCCGAACGGCGCCTCTTCACCGGCGGTCGTGCTGGCGGGGGCCTATCGTGGTGAGGGCGAGCAGTCCACGCTGCAGCCGGCGCCGCTGTGGAACAGGCTCTCGCTGCGTGTCCGCGACGCCGGGCCGCCTCGGCGTGTGCTCGAGCTCCACGCCGGCCTGTTGTGGCAGCGGTTCCTCGGCGAGGCCGACGTGCTCCAGTTCTCCTCGTTCGCGCGCCCAGGAGTGGCCGTCCTGCGAGCGCTCGGGCGCCGGCAGGCGCTGGAGCGCAGCCCGCCGCTCGTCGTGCCGGCCGACGCCGGAGCCGAGGTCTCACTTGACCCTGAGCGGACGCTGATGCGCCTGGAGCTGCCGGACGGCGCGCTTGAGGCGGCCGCAGCTCAAACGGTCGAGCGACGCGGCGAGACCGCGCTGCTCGAGCGCGTCGTCGCCTACACCCGAACCGCCGCGCCGCCGGGCCAGACCGCCGCTGGAGCCGCGGCGCTGCTCGAATCCGCTCTCGCCGCGGGGCGCGAACGGCTGCTGATCGAGCACCGCTGTGCCTGGGCGGCGCGCTGGGAGCGCGCCGACGTACGGATCGAGGGGGACCCGGAGCTCCAGTTCGCGCTGCGCCTGGCCGTCTACCACCTGATGGGGTCTGCGGCTGACAGCGGGGAGGCGGCGATCGGCGCCCGCGGCCTCACCGGTCCGGGCTATAACGGTCACGTCTTCTGGGACGCAGACGTGTTCGTACTGCCCTTCCTGGCCGCGACACACCCGGCGGCGGCGCGCGCGGCGCTCGAGTACCGCGTACGCCGCCTCGCGGCGTCGCTCGAAGCCGCGCGAACGGATGGCAGGGCCGGCGCCAGGTTCGCCTGGGAGTCCGCCGCCACCGGCTTCGACGTGACGCCGAAGGTCGCCAACGACCGCGCCGGCCACCAGCTCGCCATCCTCACCGGGGAGCTGGAGGAGCACATCGTCGCCGATGTCGCCTGGGGGTGTGGCTGCTACCTCGACTGGTCCGGTGACGAGGAGTTTCGCGCCGGTCCCGGGCGCCAACTGGTCGTCGAAACAGCCCGCTACTGGGCGTCGCGGCTCGAATGGGACGCCGACGGGCGAGCGCACATCCGCGGCGTTATCGGCCCCGACGAGTACCACGAGGTGGTCGATGACAACGCCTACACCAACGTGATGGCTCGCTGGAACCTGCGACGCGCCTTTTCGGAGACGACCGACGCCGATGTCGACGCTGCGGAGCGCGCGGGGTGGCGCGAGGGCGCCGACGCGCTCGTGGACGGCCTACAGGCGGCCAGCGGCCTGTACGAGGAGTTCGCCGGCTTCTTCGACCTCGAGCCGCTCGTGATCGCGCAGCTCGCCCCGCACCGGCCGGTCGCCGCCGACCTGCTGATCGGACGCGAACGGCTCGAGCAAGCGCAGGTCGTCAAGCAGGCCGACGTGCTGATGCTCCACCACCTGGTCCCCGACGAGCTCGCACCCAGGTCGCTGGCGGCCAACCTGGCTTTCTATGAGCCGCGCACAGCCCACGGCAGCTCGCTCTCCCCGGGCGTCCACGCCGCGCTCTTCGCACGCGACGGCAAGCTGCCCCAGGCGCTCGAGGCGCTGCGTCTGACGGCGCGGATCGATCTCGACGACATCTCCGAGTCCACCGCCGGCGGCGTTCACATCGCGGCGATGGCGAGCCTCTGGCAGGCGGTCGTGATGGGCTTCGCCGGCGTGCGACCGAGCGGCGAGGAGTTGCTCCTGGACCCGCACCTGCCCGGATCCTGGGAAGTGCTGGAATTCCCTGTGACCTTCAAGGGCGCGATGCTGACGATCACGATCACTTCGAGCGAGACCCGGGTTCGCAGCGACCGGCCCACGCGGGTCAACTTCGCAGGTCGCGGAACGACCGAGACCGGACCGGGCGAAACGGTGTTCGCGACGACGGAACTGCAGCGATGAGGGCGATCATCGCGGCGGTCGGCGACGATCCCGCGGCCCCGGGGGTGATCGGCGCAGCGGTGGCCGTCGGGCGGCTTTTCGCGGCCGATGTCGAGCTGCTCAACGTGCGTGAGGATGGTCCGGCGGCGGCTGCCGAGGCGGCCGCGGCAGCTGCGGGGCTGACGCTGTCCACGCTGCCCGGGGACCCCTATGTCGCACTGAGCAGCGCCGCCGAGCGCGAGGACGTGGTGGCGCTGGTCGTCGCGACCGGTGGGGCGCTGGACACCGGGCATCGGCTGGCCCACACGACCCGGCGCCTGATCACCTCGGTGTCCAAGCCCGTTGTCGTCGTGCCGGTCGGCTACGCGGCGAGCGGTGGGATTGCTCGCGTGCTCGTGCCACTCGACGGCACGCCGGCGAGCGCGGCTGCGCTGCGGGGGACCGTCGAGATGGCCGCTGAGGCGGAGGTCGAGATCGTGCTGGTCCACGTGCTGGACCCCGCCAACCTGCCGGCGTTCGGCGACCAACTCGCGCACGAGGTGAGGACCTGGAGCGACGCCTTCGTCGCACGCAACGCGCCGACGGCCCACAACGCCCGGCTGGAGTTGCGGGTCGGCGAGCCGGCCGCCGGGATCGAAGAGGCACTGCGGGAAAGCCAGGCAGACCTTTTGGCGCTGGGCTGGAGCCGCGAGCTCACCGAGGGCCGGGCCGCCGTGGTCAGCGAGCTGCTCGCAGCCGCCGGCGTGCCCGTGCTGCTCACCCCGGCCTGAGCGGCTCGCCGCTTGCGGCGCAACGTCTCGGTCATGGCTCGCGCCAGCGGATCGCCGTCAACAACGCGCCGGTGTTTGCAAACGGGTCCTGCTTGGCGCTGTGCCCGAGGTCGCCGACGCACCCGCCGGCCGTCGAGGAGCGCGCTCTTGCGGGGGAAAGCGGCCGCACGCACAGTTGTGGCGCTGTCAGGGCAGGGCTGCCGCAGGGCGGCGGCCCGCGCCGGGGGCGCGAGCGACGCTGCCCCGCCCGTGGACCCCACGTGGGCCATCTGCGCGACGGCGCGTTATCGTCGGTGCTGCGTGACGTTGTGGCGAGCAGCCGCGAGCACGCGTGCTTTCATAGCCAAAAGGAGGAGAGTCGTGGAGTATCGCCAACTCGGAGCCAGCGGCCTGCGTGTGTCGGCGCTGTCGCTTGGAACGATGACATTCGGTGGTCGCGGCAAGTTCGCCCAGGTGGGGGAAACGGACACCAAGGCCGCGGCACGCCAACTTGACATGGCCCTCGACGCGGGCGTCAACCTGATCGACACGGCGGACGTGTACTCCGACGGCCTGGCCGAGGAGATCCTGGGGGAAGTGCTCCCCGGCCGGCGCGAGCGGGTGTTGGTCGCGACCAAGGCGCGCTTTCCGATGGGCGCCGGCGCCAACGACGCCGGCCTCTCGCGCCACCACCTGATCGAGGGCTGCGAGGCGAGCCTGAGGCGCCTGCGAGTCGATCACATCGACCTCTTCCAGGTGCATTCGTGGGACGGTCAGACACCGCTTGAGGAAACCGCGCGGGCGCTTGACGATCTCGTGCGGGCTGGAAAGGTTCGCTACATCGGGGCCTCCAACCACTCCGGCTGGCACCTGCTCAAGGCGCTTGGCGTGCAACGCGCGCTGGGACTGCATCCATACGTCTCCGAGCAGATCTACTACTCGCTGCAGGAGCGCTCGGCCGAATACGAACTGATCCCGGCCGCGCTGGACCAGGGCCTGGGGGTGCTGGTCTGGAGCCCACTCGCCGGCGGCCTGCTGAGCGGGAAATACCGCCGCGGTCAGGCCCCACCGGACGGTGGGCGCCAGCTGACCGACTGGGGCGAGCCGCCCGTCTACGACCAGGAGAAGCTCTACGACACGGTTGAGTGCAGCGTGGAGATCGCGCAGGCGCACGGCGTCTCGCCATCGCGGGTGGCGCTGGCCTGGCTGC
>PMKB01000114.1 GCA_003157595.1 Solirubrobacterales bacterium | reverse complement strand
TCGTCGTCGTCCTCGTCGTCGTCGAAGTCGGGCTCATCCACCGCCTCCTGGGCGTCGGTGTCCGGTTCATCGTCCTCGTCCCCGAGGATCGCGGCCCCCGCCAGCGCATCGACGGAGCCGTTGGCGTTCGATCCGCTCGTCGCCTCGGCGAGCAGGGCGGTCAGCGTGCCCGACAGCGCGTCCACCTGGTGGGCGGAGAGCGTCGTGCCGTCGGCGAGCTTGGGCTCCTCATCCGACAGCACGCGCTCGAGACCCAGCAGCAGCGAGAACTCGCGCCGCCAGGCGGTCGAGGGGACCTTCAGCCCGGCGTCCAGCTCCGCGAGCGCCTGGTCGAGCGCGCGCAGGCGCGGGGTGCCGGGAGCCAGCGCGCTCGCCGGCTCCTCGCCGGGGTGCACGAACGGCTCGCGCGTGAACGCCTCTGCGCGCGCAATGTCAGCATCGCTGGGAAGGGCCATAGCGGCCACTGTGGTGGGTTCGGCCATCGAGGCTCTGTACGTCAAGGAGGCGGAGTCGCTGGCGAGCTGGACGCGACTCAGCGGTGAGGGTCCAAGCCGGATATCGGCCGCAGATCCCTCGAGCTACATACGGGAAGATACTAAGCATGGCACACGGAGCGGCCATCATGCGAGTCCTCGCAGCGCTCGTTGCGGCACTGACGATCGCCGGTTGCGGCAGCGTGGCGCACGAGCGCGCGCCGAACGCGGCGGCTCTGGCCACCGATCTGAAGGGCTCACCGCCGCGGCTGGCTGCGCTGCACCGCCAGGCCGATCAGCTGCTGGGCGGTGGGCGGGCCGCTTTTGAGGCGCGCCTGCACGCACTGCGGGGCCTGCCGGTGGTCGTGACTCAGTGGAGCTCGACCTGCGAGCCCTGCCAGATCGAGTTCCCCTACTTCCAGCAGCTCTCCGCGGCGCTCGGTCGCCGCATCGCCTTCATCGGCGTCGACGCCAGCGACGACAGCGGCGGCGGAGCGAAGGGCTGGCTGCGCCGCTTCCCCGTCAGCTTCCCGAGCTACCGCGACTCCGCCACGGCGATCGCGCTCGCGCTCAGCGTCCCGTTCGCGGACGACACGCCGGTCACCTACCTGTTCACCAGGACCGGCACCGAGTACTTCCACGTCGGCTCCTACACAAGCGAGCAGAACCTGCGCCGAGAGATCAGGCATTACCTCGGTGTCTGAGGTCCGCGTCGACGCGCTGTCGGGTCTGCGCACGATCATCGCCCCGGACCGGGCCGCGCGGCTGGCGGAGCGGGGCGATCCGTTCGCCGAAGGCAACGAGTCCCGGACCCCGCCTGAGCTTTACGCGGTGCGCCCCGACGGCGGTGAGCCGAACACCCCCGGCTGGCTGGTCCGCGTGTTCGCGAACCGGTACCCGGCGCTCGCGGCGGATTGCGCGCCGGTGTCGCGCGAGGCCAACGCGCACATCTTCACGGCGCTGGCGGCCAGCGGAGCGCATGAGGTGATCGTCAACTCGCCGCGCCCGGTGCAGGCGCTCTCAGGACTCGATGCAGCGGAGCTCGAGCTCGCGATGGAGGTCTGGCGGACGCGCATGCGCGTGCATTCCCAGGCAGCCTGCCTGCACCTGTTCGTGAACGAGGGCGAGCGCGGCGGCGCCACCCAGGCTCAAACCCACGCGCAGCTGCTGGCGCTGGACTTCGTGCCGGCGCTGATCGCGCGCGAGCGCGAACGCTTCGGCGCCTACGCCGCGCAGACGATGGGTCAGCAGCTGCTTGACGACATCGTCTCCGAGGAGGTGCGCCGGCGCGAGCGGATCGTCGCGATCGACGATGAGGCCGTCCTGCTCTCGCCCTACGCCGCGACGCTGCCCTACCAGCTGATGGTGGTCCCGCGCCGCCCGCGGATGCGGTTCGAGGACGACGGCCCGACCGCCGCCGCGATGCTGCACGACGCACTCGGCCGGCTCGCGCGCCGCTTCGTCGAGGGACCGCCGCTGAACCTCTGGATCCGCACGGCTCCGCACGGCGCGGAGCACTTCTGCTGGCGAATCGACATCGTGCCGCGCCTGCACGCCATCGCCGGGCTCGAATTGGGCAGCGGCCTTTCGCTGAACTGCGTCACGCCGGAGCAGGCGGCGGCGGAGCTGCGCGAGGCGTGAAGGCGGTGGTGCAGCGGGTCTCGCGGGCGGCCGTGCGCGTCGACGGCGAGACCGTCGCCGCGATCGGGCCGGGCCTGTTGGTCCTGCTCGGCGTCGGTCACGAGGACAACACAGACAGTGCCGAGCGCCTGGCCGAGAAGGTCCGGGCGCTGCGCATCTTCGCCGACGCCGACGGCAAGATGAACGAGGCGCTCGGCGGGCGCGAGGTGCTCTGCGTGAGCCAGTTCACGCTCTATGCGGACACCGCCCGGGGCAACCGGCCGAGCTTTGCGGCGGCGGCGGCGCCGGCTGCGGCGGCGGCGCTCTACGACCGCTTCTGTGAGCGGCTCGGAGCGGCCCAGGGACGTTTCGGCGCGCACATGGAGGTCGAGCTGACCGGCGATGGTCCCGTCACGATCGTGCTGGAAGTAACCTGAAACCGATGCACGCGAGTAATTCAGAGGGTCCGGTGCCCGACGCGGTCGGCGGTATCGACCTCGGCGGCACGAAGATCGAGACCGTCATCACCGACTCCGCCCACCGGGTGCTCGGCAGTGCGCGCCATCCGACCCCGACCACCGGCGGCCCCGCCGACATCGCCAACGCCATGGCCGCGGCGCTGACCGAGGCCGCCCGCGCGGCGAAGCTCGAGCCCGCGCAGCTGCACGGCGTCGGCGTCGGCTCGCCGGGAAGGGTCGACAGCGCAGCCGGCACGGTCTCCCGCGCTGACAACCTCCCCGGCTGGTACGCCAGCTTCCCGCTCGCCGCAGCGCTGCAGTCGGCGCTCGGCACCACGGTGACGCTCGGCAACGACGTCAGCGTGGCCACAGACGCCGAGTTCAGGCTCGGCGCCGGCCGGCCCTACCGGTCGTTGCTCGGGGTCTTCTGGGGCACCGGCGTCGGCGGCGGGCTGATCCTGGGCGGCGAGCCCTGGCACGGGCGCGGCGGCGCCGGGGAGATCGGCCACATGGTGATCGTGGAGGACGGACGCCAGTGCCCGTGCGGGCGTCGCGGCTGCGTCGAGGCCTACGCAGGCCGGGGGGCGCTCGAGGCACACGCGCGCAGCCTGCATGCCAAGGGCGAGAAGACCAAGCTCTTCGAGCTGGCCGCCGAACACGGCCGCGACCGCCTGACGAGCAGCATCTGGGCGCGCGCGCTCGAACACGGCGACAAGCTCGCGACGAAGCTGATCGACCGCGCCGTGCTCGCCCTCGGCGCCGGCATCGCCTCGGCGGTCAACCTGATCGATGTCGAGGCGGTGATCATCGGCGGCGGGCTCGGAGTGCGCTTCGGCGAGCCCTTCCGTGAGCGGATCGCCGAAGCGACGGCCCCGCACCTGTTCAACGACACCGATCCGCCCGCCATTCGCCTCGCCGGGCTGGGCGACCTCGGCGGTGCGCTCGGAGCGACGCTGCTGGTGGAGCGGTGAGCGAGCCCTCGCCGGCGGCGCCCGAAGGCCCGCACGCCGCGACGAACTCGGGCGAAGCGACACAGCTGCACAAGCGCAAGACCCAGCCGCAGCTGCCGCGCGACAAGCGCGGCTGGCAGGTCGCCCCCGCGCCGGACGGCCGCGGCACGCCGCCCAGCACGCAGAAGCCGATGCATCGGACGCGCGGCTTCATCTGGTTCATCCTCGCGCTGCTGGCGATCAACTGGCTCTCGGTGCTGCTGTTCGAACCCTCCTCGCAGCCGCGCGTGACGATCCCCTTCAGCCCGTTCTTCATCTCGGAGGTCAAGGCGGGGAAGGTCAAGCTCGTCACGACCAAGGGCGACTCCGTGCAGGGCACGTTCAAGGCCAAGGTGCTCTACCCGGTCGGCTCCAAGACGGCGACCGCGACGACGCTGTTCGCGACACAGGTGCCGGCGTTCTGGAACGGCACCCAACTCGAGACGCTGCTGATCTCCAAGGACGTCGAGATCAACGCGCAGTCGACGACCTCGACCACATCGCTGTTGGCCGAGATCCTGCTCGGGTTCGGCCCGACGCTCTTGATCGTCGGCATCTTCGTGCTGATCGCGCGGCGCGCGGCGGCCAGCGGCGGCGGGATGGGCGCGCTCGGCCAGTTCGGCCGCTCCAAGGCGCGCCGCGTCGACCCCGAGAAGATCCGCGTCACCTTCGCCGACGTCGCCGGGATCGACGAGGCCAAGATGGAGCTGACCGAGATCGTCGACTTCCTCAAGAGCCCTGACCGCTACAGCCGCCTCGGCGGACGAATGCCCCACGGCGTGCTGCTCTCAGGTGCGCCCGGCACCGGCAAGACCCTGCTCGCTCGGGCCGTCGCCGGCGAGGCGCACGCCGCGTTCTTCTCGATCTCGGCATCGGAGTTCATCGAGGCGATCGTCGGCGTCGGCGCGTCCCGCGTACGCGACCTCTTCACGCAGGCGCGCGAAGCCGCCCCGGCGATCGTCTTCATCGACGAGCTCGACGCGATCGGCCGCTCGCGGCAGGGCTCGGCGTCGGTGACCGGCGCCAACGACGAGCGCGAGCAGACGCTCGATCAGATCCTGACCGAGATGGACGGCTTCGAGCCGACCGAGGCCGTCGTCGTGCTCGCCGCGACCAACCGCCTCGACGTGCTCGACTCGGCGCTGCTTCGCCCCGGGCGCTTCGACCGCCGCGTCGTCGTGCAGCCCCCCGACCGCGCCGGGCGCAGTGCGATCCTGAAGGTGCACACCCAGGGCATCCCGCTGGACTCGGGCGTGGACCTCGACGCGCTGGCGTCCGCGACCCCCGGCATGGTCGGCGCGGACCTCGCGAACCTCGCCAACGAGGCGGCGCTGCTCGCCGCCCGCCGCGAGCACAAGAAGGTCGAGATGGCGGACTTCACCGACTCGCTCGAGAAGATCATGCTGGGCGCCCCGCGCGGCATCATCCTCTCCGCCGCCGACCGCGAGCGCACCGCCTACCACGAGTCCGGTCACGCGCTGGTCGGCATGCTCACGGCGGGCGCGGACCCGGTCCGCAAGGTCTCGATCATCCCGCGCGGGATGGCGCTCGGCGTGACGCTCTCCACCCCCGACACCGACCGGGTGTCCTACTCGCGCGAGGACCTGCACGGCAAGATCCTCGTCGCGCTCGGCGGCCGCGTCGCCGAGGAG
>PMKB01000327.1:5218-6540 GCA_003157595.1 Solirubrobacterales bacterium | reverse complement strand
CCTCGAGGAGTGCCGTGTCACAGTCCAGGAAGCTGCAGCGCCGTCATGTCGGCCCATAGATTGCGACGACGACGGTGAATTATTGCGCAGGTCATCGTCGCCGAGCTCGCGCACGGCCTTGTCGGGGAGCACCTCCAGGGCCTGCTTCACTTTGACTTGGTTCTCCAGCGAATCCTCGACGAGCAAATCAATGTCCATCGTCGCGCGGGAAAAACCGTGCTGATTGACGGCAAACCCCCCGACGACGAGATAACGCGCACGGCGCTCGTTCAAGCTCCGGCAGACCACCACCAAGTCCCTTACTGTGGGTGGGCGACTCTCGGGCGGGTGAGCATTTTCAAGGTCCATTGATCGAGGTCCTCATGACTCTTGAAGCGGTACACGCCGCGCGGAATGAACGGCTGGTCACCGCGCAGGCGAATGCACAACTCAAAGAAACTCTGCAGCCCCTCCAAACCGCCGGAGTAGGGCTTCCGTCTCCCAAGCACTTTCATGTACTGCCGCGTTTCCATCCGCGGCCAGACCTTACCAGCATGTCAGGAGCTCTCCAATGCCTATTTTAGGCGCTGCACAAACCAGTCCGGCCTCGGAAATGCCCGGCTCGCGCGGAGGTTCGCTGCGCCTGGTGGTTGCAGTGCCGAAATCTTGAGGTGCCGCGAAGCCCCCCCACCACTGCTTCATCCGCCCAGTTTGGGTTTTAGGATGGCCTTGCCTGCCTTCACTGTGAACAGTTTGTGAATAACCTCCAACAATTCTGTTTTGACTCCCCACGTTGCGCCCGGATCATCCCCGGAATGCCAAACCTAGCATCGCCGGCGCGCGCGCCCACCCGCCGACTCGCGCGCCCCCATCCGTCGCCGCGCGCGCCCACCCGCCGCCGCGCGCGCGCCCGCCCAGTCAGATCGCGCGAAACGACGGCCCCGCCGAAACGCTCATCCGGCCGGTGCTGCGCTCCCCTCGATCTCGGCGGCGTCCGCGTCGCTCAGCCGCAGCGCGGCCCCGGCGGTCCGCTCGTCGACCTGGNNGGGTTGCGCAGCGCCCAGGCGATCGCCACGGCGCCCGGTGAGACCGCCAGCCGCGCGGCGACGGTCCGCACGCGCTCGGCGGTGGCCAGATTGACGCTCAGCTGCGGCTCGCGGAAGCGCTCGCTCTGCTTGCGCCAGTCGTCATCCGGCAGCGCCTGGATGCGCTCGCGCGTCATCGCGCCGGTCAGCATGCCGGATCCCATCGGCGAGTAGGCGATCACTCCGATCCCCTCGCGCGCCGCGTACGGCAGGATCTCCGCCTCGACATCGCGTGCGATCAGCGAATACGGCGGCTGC
>PMKB01000327.1:0-5203 GCA_003157595.1 Solirubrobacterales bacterium | reverse complement strand
GTGGATCTGGTAGAGGTCGATCGCATCGACGCCCAGGCGCGCGAGGCTCGCCTCCGCCTCCCGGCGGATCGAGTCGCGCCCCAGGGTGCTGACCACGGTGCCGTCGGGTCCCTCGACCATCGAGCACTTGGTGAACACGTAGGGGCGCTCGCTCAGTCCCGCCAGCGCGCGGCCGATGACCTCCTCGGAACGGCCGAAGCCGTAGGCGGCGGCAGTGTCGATCCAATTGATCCCGAGCTCGAGCGCGTGGTGGATCGCCGCGATCGACTGATCGTCGTCCTGGGGCCCCCAGCCAAACCGCCACGCTCCGCCGATCGCCCACGCGCCGAACCCGACCCGCGTGATCTCCAGGCCCGTGGAGCCGAGCTCCGCCGTCGCCAGCCGGGTTTCCGCCATGGTGTGTCTCCTTCGTCTGTGTCTCGATGGTCTGGCCCGCAAGCGCGCTCGCCGTCGCCGGCGACCCGCTTGCGCCGCAACTGCCCGTCAGTACCCGCGCCGCACCCGCCGCGCTCACGACGCGACGATACGCGAAACGCGCAGATTGCTCGCAAGGAGCGCCGGGCGCCGGGCATGGGCGCGGCGAAGGCCGAACCCGCCTCTATTGTGGAAGCGCGATGTCCACCAACCCGGCCTCGGCTTCCCACCCCTGCGAGTTCGGCATCTGCGACGGCAGCGGCTTCGTGATCGACGAGCCGAATGCGACCGCGCGCGACTGCCGCTGCCGCTCGCTGCGGATCGCGGCGACGCGCGCCCGCGCGCTGGAGGCGCGCATCCCCAAGCGCTACCGCGCGATCTCCTTCGAGCACTCGGATGTGATCGACATCGAGCGGCGCTGCCCGACCCAGGTCCGCGAGATCCGCGCCTTCGTCGCCAACATCTCCGGCAACCTCGACGCCGGCCACGGGCTGTGGCTGACGGGGAGCTTCGGCACCGGCAAGACGGCGCTTGCGATGATCGTCTCGAAAGCGGCGATCGACGCGGGGCGCACCGTCGCGATCTACTCCTGCCCCCGCCTGCTGAGCGTGATCCGCGAGTCGATCGACCCGCCGTCGCGGGGGTCAGGCGGCCCGTCGCGGGGTAACGGCGGCGGCGTGCTCGACTTCCTCGACCGCCTGGCCGCCGCCGACCTGCTGCACATCGACGACCTCGGCGCCGAGCATCGCACCGACTGGGTACTCGAGCAGCTCTACACGATCATCAACGCCCGCTACGAGGACGAGCGCTCGACGCTCGTCACCTCCAACCTCGGACGCGACGAGCTGGCGGCCCAGCTGGGGGAGCGGATCGTCTCGCGGCTCGAGGGAATGTGCGAGATCCTGCCGTTCTTCGGCGGCGACGCCCGGCGCGTCGCCTACGAGGTGGCGGGCGAGGGGCCCGGCTCACCCTGACGCAACCGGACCCCCGCCCCCGCTGGGGCTCGCACGCACGTGCCCGGGGCGGCGGAGCCGCCCACTAGACTTTCCACCATGCCGGGAATAGTCATCGTCGGCGCCCAGTGGGGCGATGAAGGCAAGGGGAAGATCACCGACCTGCTCGCCGAGCGGGCCGACGCCGTCGTGCGCTTCCAGGGCGGCAACAACGCCGGGCACACGATCGTGCGGGGCACGCGCGAGTGGAAGTTCCACCTCGTGCCTTCGGGAATCCTCTACCCGGGCAAGCGCTGCATCATCGGCAACGGCGTCGTCGTCGACCCGAAGGTGCTGATCGACGAGCTGGTCTCGCTGCGCGCCTCGGGCGTCGACACCAGCGGCCTGAAGGTGTCGGCCAACTGCCACCTGATCATGCCCTACCACCTGCTGCTGGACCACGCCGGCGAGACGCGCCTGGGCACGCTGCAGATCGGCACCACCCGCCGCGGGATCGGCCCCTGCTACGCCGACAAGGCCGCGCGCCTGGGGATCCGCGTGCAGGACATGCTGGACGAGAAGATCCTGCGCAAGAAGATCGCGGCGGCGCTCGAGCCCAAGCGGCTGGCGCTGCGCCCCTACGCCCGCGACCCCGCGCTCGACCTGCATGCGATGGTCGAGCAGTACGTCACCTACGGGCATCAGCTCGAGCCCCAGATCGCCGACTGCGCGCGGCTGGTCTGGGACGCGCTCGAAGCCGACCGCGTCGTGCTGTTCGAGGGCGCGCAGGGCGCGATGCTCGACATCGACCACGGCACCTACCCCTTCGTCACCTCGTCGAACCCGATCGCCGGCGCGGCGTGCGTTGGGGCGGGCGTCGGCCCGCGTGACATCGACGAGATCTGGGGCGTCTGCAAGGCCTACGCGACGCGCGTCGGCGCCGGCCCCTTCCCGACCGAGCTCGACGACGAACTGGGCGAGGAGATCCGTCGCGTCGGCCACGAGTACGGCACCACCACCGGGCGCGCGCGGCGGATCGGCTGGCTCGACCTCGTCGCGCTGCGCTACGCCTCGCGCCTGAACACGCTCTCCGCGCTCGCGATCACCAAGCTCGACGTGCTCTCGGGCTTCGAGCGGATCCTGGTCTGCACGCGCTACCGCGGCGAGGACGAGGCGATTTTCGACCACTTCCCCTACCACCAGTCGGTGCTGCATCACGCGGTCGGCGAATACGTCGAACTCGAGGGTTGGAGCGAGGACATCGGCGAATGCCGAGCAGAGTCCGACCTGCCCCAGGCCGCGCGCGACTACCTCGCCTTCATCGCCGACTCCATCGGCGTGCCGGTCGCGATGATCGGGGTCGGCCCGGCGCGCGAGCAGACGATCTGGACCGCGGCCGGAGCCGAGACCCTGGTCGCTCAGGCCGCCGCGTAGTCCTCGAGCGCCGCGCCGACCGCCGCTCAGCCTGCCGCGTAGTCCTCGAGCGCCGCGACGACCGCCGCCCCGGCGTGCCCGTCACCCCACAGCGCCGGGCGCTGCGCCGGTGCCGGGCGTGCCAGCGCCGCGACGGCCGCCCCGGCGTCGAGCCCCACCAGCGTGTTCCAGCCGGCATCCACGGTCTCGGTCCACTCGGTGCTCTCGCGCAGCGTGACGCAGCGCACCCCGGCGAGATAGGCCTCCTTCTGCACACCGCCCGAATCGGTCAGCACCGCGCGCGCGTGGCAGAGCAGCGCGGCGAAGTCGAGATAGCCGAGCGGGTCTGTCAATGAGGCGGCCTTCGCCGCCCGGGCATAGAGGCCGTGTCGCTCCAGCCGCTCGCGGGTGCGGGGGTGGACCGGCATGAGCAGGTTTCCCCCGACCGCCTCGAGCAGCGCCACCAGACGCTCGAGCGCCGCCGGGTCATCGACGTTGGCGGCGCGGTGCGCGGTGACCAGCACATAGCCGCCGGGCCCGACGCCGAAGCGTTCGAGCGTCTGCGTGCGCGCCAGCGCCCGCTCGCGCGTGGCGTAGGCGACGTCGACCATCACATCGCCGACCACGACCGTCCGGCCCGGCGTGCGCTCGAGGGCCAGCTGCGCCGCGGCGGACCGCGTCGAGCACAGCAGTAGCTGCGAGAGCTGGTCGGTCAGGACGCGGTTTCGCTCCTCGGGCAGGCTGCGGTCGAACGCGCGCATGCCGGCCTCGACGTGGGCCACCGGCGTCCCGAGGTCGGCTGCCGCAAGCGCCCCGGCGAGGGTGGAGTTGGTGTCGCCGTAGAGCAGCACGAGATCGGGCGCAAGCTCCGCCAGCAGCGGCGCCAGCGCGACGACCATGCGCCCCAGCTGCGAGCTGTTCGAGCCGCCCGAGATCTCGAGTGAGTACTCGGGCGCCGGCAGCCCCAGCTCCTCGAAGAAGACCGCCGAGAGCTGCGTGTCGTGGTGCTGCCCGGTGTGGATCAAGAGCTCCTCGTGGCGTTCGCGCAGCGGCCCCGACACGGCGGCCGCTTTGACGAACTGCGGGCGGTTGCCGAGCACCGTCGCGACGCGCATCAGCGCAGCTCGGACGCGATCCTCTCGCGCACGAGCAAGGCGATCTCGCGCGTGCGCGGTCCGGGCGCCTCGTAGCGGTGCGGGCCGGCCGCGCGCACGGCCGAGACCTCGAACGGGGTCGAGGCGAGGAACGCCTCCTGGGCGCCGGCGAGCGCGTCCAGCTCGATCGGCTCCTCGCGCACCGCCGCGACCGCCAGCACGATCCGGCGCGTGATCGAGTCGAGCACGTGGTCGCGCAGCGGCGCCGTCCAGACCTCTCCGTCTCGCACGAGGAAGAACGCTGCGGTCGGGGACTCGAGCACGCGGCCGTGCGGCGTCACGAGCAGCGCCTCGTCCCCGCCCTGTTCGCGGGCGAGCCGCGAGGCCAGCATGTTGGCGGCGTAGGAGAGCGACTTGATGCCGTCGAGCAGCCGCGGCGGCGCGTAGGTGACCGGCACGAGCGCGAGTGTCGGCGGCATCGCCGCGATCGCCTCGGTCAGCACGACACGGCGCCCGCCGCGGGTGGCGAGCATGCGCACCAGCTCGTCGGCCGGCTCGCGCGCGGCCAGCAGCTTTGCGACGTCCGAGCGGAAGGCCTCCGCGTCCAGCGCCAGCCGCAGCCCGGCGGCCGAGCGCGTCAGGCGCGCAAGATGCTCGTCCAGCGCGTAGGGCACGCCGTCATACAGCCGCACGACCTCGAAGGCGCCGTCGCCGCGCAGCAGCCCGTGATCGGTGACCGGGATGACGGCCGCCGCCGCGTCGAGTAGTTGCCCGTCGATGCAGGCAAGCTCGGATTGCATCGCTGCGCACGCTACCCGATCAGACGGGCGCTGCGCGGTCCTGGGCGACGGCGAGCGCCAGCAGCGTCGCCGTCGAGGCGGAGCGCGAAACGAGCATGCAGGTGTGGCCGTCCTGGACCCAGGCGACGATCTGCGCGCCGGCGTTGCTGATCAGCCGGTAGTGCGAGCCGGCTCGCGTGCGCGTGCGTTCGCCGGCGCCCCAGTTCAGCGGCGCGCCGGAGACGATCGCGTAGCCGAGCGCGCCATTCGGATAGGAGCTGTAGAACTCGGTCGTCACCGTGCGGCCGTCGACCGAGTCGCTGCGCATACCGCGGCTTGGCCAGCCGCGCCCAGACCACTGCGGGAAGGGAATCGTCGTCCCCGCCGCGACCAGCGACCGCGGCGCCGGAGCGGTCGCGCGCGCCAGCGCGATCTGCGAGACCCGCAGCAGCGTCGGCGGCTGCGAGCTGCCGACGAGCACGATCACGATCGCCAGCGCGATCGCGGCCGCGAAGCCGCCGGCGAGCGCGATCAGCGGCCGGCGACGGCTCCGGGCGCGCGGCGCGCGGGC
>PMKB01000227.1 GCA_003157595.1 Solirubrobacterales bacterium | reverse complement strand
CATGTTGGGGTCACTGAGCAGGCCAACCAACAGGCCGCCGACCAATCCGGCGATTCCGTGGGTGTAGATCACGCCGAGCGTGTCGTCGACCTTCCGGAACAGCCACGTTCTGCTGAGGTAGCGGATCGACATCCACACGACCGTCGCGGCGACGACGCCTTCGATGATCGCGCCGTAGCCGTTGACGTAGCCGGCAGCCGGCGTGATCGCCACGAGGCCNNGAGGTTCGTGTTCAGAACCGCCGCCGAGGCACTCGCGCCGGCGAAGTACGGGTCGCCGCCGTTGAACCCGTTCCAGCCGAGCCACAGGAGTCCCGCGCCCGCTGCGACCATCAGCAGGTTGTTCGGAGCGTCGACTTCTCGGTCACGCTTGAGGCGCGGCCCGATCACGAACGCAGCCACAAAGCCCGACACGCCCGCTGAGAGGTGGATCACGTAACCGCCGGAGTAGTCCAGCGCGCCGTGCGCCCCGAAATAGCCGCCGCCCCAGATCAGGAAGGCGTCGATCGCATAGACGAACGTCGTCCAAAGCAGCACGAACGGGATCCAGGCCTTGTAGTTGACCCGTCCGAGCACGCTTCCCAGCATCAGGATCGGCGTGATGGCCGCGAACACGAACTGGAAGTAGACGAGCGAGGCTTCGGGGAAGTGGAGCTTCGGTATCAAGCCGTCAAGCAGCGGTATGTTGGCCTGAGCCTGCAGGCCAACATGCCCGAGCACGCTCCCCGGGTTGCCGACCATGTTCGAGAAGAACGACCCCGAACCCGCCCCGAACAGGTGGATCGGGCTGCCGAAGCCCATCTTGAAGGCCCACAGCACCCAGGCGACCAGCACGACGGCGAAAGCGATGAAGGTCAGCATCATGCTGTTGACCGACCAGCGCTTCTGCATCACGCCGCCGTAGAGGATCACGAGACCGGGGACGCTCATCAGTCCGACGAACGTCGCGGCGGTCATCTGCCACGAGTTGTCACCTGCATTCAGATAGGCCTTGTACGGCAATAAGGTTGCGAGCATTGCGCTCCTCCTGGGGCGTGGGTATGACCAGTGGCCGCCACTGCGGCCTCGCCCGGAGTTCTACGCAGCGCACCGCCGTGCCAACACCTCCCGGCGGAGCAAATCCCCGGGGCGCCGTTTGTACATGTGGACGGGACCGGAGCTTCCTGCCCTGCCGTGGTGGCCAAGAAACCGCGGAACGGGCCGCAGGAAGTGCCGTCCGACGCCGCGGGCACACTGCGCCGCCGTCCGCGGAGCCGTGCGCCATCCCCCTGAAAGCCGGCCGAAGCTCTTCAATACAGTTCGCGCATGGCGATTCGCGCGACGCTCTTCAGCGACCCCGCGTGCCCGTGGGCCTACTCGGCGACGCCGGCCCTGACGGTGCTGCGCTGGCGCTACCGCGATCAGCTCGACTGGCGGCTCGTGACCATCGGGCTGCGCGACCAGGCCGCTCCGCCGGCGTCAAGCGGCGGCTACACCCCGGCGCGCCAGGCCGCCGGGTCGCGCCGCTTCCGCGACCGCTACGGGATGCCGATCACGCCGGCGCCCCGCCCGCGGCCTGTCGCGACCGGTCGCGCCTGCCGCGCGATCGTGGCGGCGCGGCTGGCGCACCCCGGGCGCGAGTTCGCGGTTCTGCGGGCGCTCGCCTTCGCCTGGTTCAACTCGATGCTGCTGCTCGACGAGGACGAGGGGATCGCCGCGGCGCTGCGCGATCTCGACGGTATCGACGTCGCGGCGCTTGTCGCGGCGCTCGACTCCGACGCTGTCGGCCAGGCCTACGCGGCCGATCGGGCGCTGGCGCGCAGCGCGGGGGGCGGAGCCACCGAGTTCCAGGGCAAGGCCGTCGTCAGCGACGGCCTGGTGCGCTACACGGCGCCGTCGGTCCTCTTCGAGTCGGCCGACGGGCGCCGGCTGGAGGCGGGCGGCTTTCAGCCGCTCGAGGCCTACGACGTGCTGATCGCCAACCTCGATGTCACGCTCGAGCGCGTCGCGCCTCCGCAAGCGGGCCCGCTCGAGCTGCTCGAGCACTTCACGGAAGGGCTGTGCACGCAGGAGGTCGCGGCGCTGTTGGCCGGCAACCTCGTCGACGTGGACCGTGCCGGCGCCGAGGACGCCCTGCTCGCACTCGTGGCGGAGGGGCGCGCGCGTCGCGAGCCGCTCGGCGGCGACGCAATCTGGCGCCCCGCCTGAGACGGGCGCGCGCTGAGCGCGGCCCGCGCCGGCTCGCGCGCAACATCTAGTTGACCGACGGGTTCTCGGGCATCCGCGCGAGCAGCGCGTAGCTGCCGCCCTTGCGGCGCAGCGCGGTCGACCACAGCTGCGAGCTGTCGGGCTGCCAGAGCTCATCCGGGGCAAGTTGCCCGACGATCCAGCCGTCGTCACTCAGCTCGCCGTCGAGTTGGCCCGGACCCCAGCCCGCGTGCCCGGCGAAGGCCCGCGCCCGCCGCGCGCCCGCCGCGAGGTCGTCCAGCTCGCACGCGGCGCTCGGAAAGCCGACGCTGCCGAAGATCATCAGCGCCGCGAGTGTCGGGTCGCGGAAGTCGACCAGCACGACGGCGGCCTCGGGTGCCACCGGGCCACCGCTGTGCAGCGTCGAGCCGGGCTCCGCCAGCGAGTCGAGCAGCGGCGAGATCTCGGCCAGCGGCTTCTCGAGCGGGCGGTTCAGCACGAGGCCGAGCGCACCCTCCTCGTCGTGTGCGGCGAT
Organism: Solirubrobacterales bacterium; assembly: GCA_003157595.1. GTDB lineage: Bacteria > Actinomycetota > Thermoleophilia > Solirubrobacterales > Solirubrobacteraceae > Palsa-513. The sequence goes on along the minus strand of PMKB01000227.1, from coordinate 795 downwards.
CAGCACGACGGTGCGCGCAAAGTTGGGGTCCGCCAGCATCGGCGGGGCAATCAGCAGTTTCCCACGCAGCGATTCCATCCTCGTCAGCCTACCCCGGCACGCATGGGGCCACGATCGCCGGCGCTGCTTGACGTAGGATCGGTTCGGCGATGAGCACGCACGTGACACTGCCCGACGGAAAGTCGCTCGAGCTGGCCGACGAGGCCAGCGGCGCGGATGTGGCGGCGGCGATCGGCGCGGGGTTGGCGCGCGCGGCGCTGGCGATCGAGGTCGACGGCGAGCTGCGCGACCTCGCCCGGCCGGTTGACGACGGCGCGGCGGTCTCGATCCTCACCGCCAGCGGCGAGGGCGCGCTGGGCCTGATCCGACACGACGCGGCGCACGTCCTCGCCGCGGCCGTGATGGAGCTGTATCCGGGCGTGAAGATCAGCATCGGCCCGGCGATCGAGAACGGCTTCTACTACGACTTCGACTTCGCGGAGGGCGTGTCGATCTCAGAGGAGGACTTTCCGGCGATCGAGGCGCGAATGCGCGAGCACGTCAAGGCCGCCGAGCCGTTCGCGCGCCAAGAGGTTGCGGTCGCTGTTGCACGCGAGCGCTTTCTCGCCGAGGGTCAGCCGTACAAGGTGGAGCTGATCGACGATCTTGTGCGCGACCAGCAGGTGCAGACCGTCTCGATCTACACCAACGGCCCCTTCAGTGATCTCTGTCGCGGCCCGCACGCGCCGAGCACCTCCGCGATCAAGGCCTTCGCGCTGCAATCGGTCGCCGGCGCCTACTGGCGCGGCGACTCCA